>CAZFUX010000072.1:0-11042 GCA_964522085.1 uncultured Aequorivita sp. | reverse complement strand
TTAATTAACCCTAAAGTACTGAATATACTGTTATTTACAAAGTGCCTAAGTCAATTGTTTAAAAGCCTCAAATTGTTGGGGAGTCATCTTTTTATAATCTACAACCTTCATTGAAGCCCTATATCTTGAGGCAGCATCTTTTTCAAAATATTTTTTTCGGTTGGTAAGTTGCTTCGCATTATAGCGAATAGACTGAATCATTGCTGCTGCCGAACCTCCAGACATTTATTTAATCTTTTTAACGTGTTTTAAAATTAGAAAATTCTGAGGATTAATACCCAATCCAGAAACCTTTTTATTTACAAAACGTACCGCCATATCATAAAACAGAGGAACTACCGGCGCTTCTTCTACAATTATGGAATCCATTTTGGTGTAAAGTAATTTTCGTTCATCAATGTTTGAAATTGCTAGCGATTTTACATAAAGGCTATCATATGTTTCATTCTTAAAGTGCATATAATTTGGCCCATTAGGCGCAAAATTAGGACTGTAGAAAAGCGAAAGATAGTTTTCAGCATCGGGATAATCTGCAATCCAACTTGCACGAAAAATATCCAGCTCGCCGCTGCTTTTCATTTGCCTTAATGTTGAAGGTGGCATTACATCTATCGTTACAGCAATTCCAAGCTTTTCAAGCTCACGTTGCACATATTCACACAAATCTAAATATTGACTGTTGGTACCTATGGTTATTTCGGGTTTTATATCGCCTGTTTCGGCTTTGTATTGTTCAATTAATTGCTTTGCTTTTTTGGGATTGTAGGTGTAACCATCAATTTCAGCATAACCTGGTAATCCTTTTGGAATGAAGCCGTGGGTCGCTGGTATGCCCATTCCATTACGCAGATAAGTAACCATTTTCTGACGATCAAACCCGTAATTAATGGCTTGTCGTAAGGTTTTACTTTTAATTTCCGGTGTGTTCGCTTCTAAGAAAAATCCCAGGTATTCTGTGTTTAAATAGGGTCCGGTAATCATATATGCCAAGTCTTCATATTTAGGCTGTAGTTTTCCGTGGGTGGTTAATAATTCGTCTTTGTAGCTACCGTCCAAACCACTAATAAAATCAAGCTTTCCTTGTGCAAACTGCAAAAATTCACTTTGTTTATCGGGTAGAAAAGTGATTGCAACTGCTTCAAGATATGGGAGTTTCTCACCATTTTCATCTCTTTCAAAATAAAGTGGGTTTTTTGTGAAGACAAGTTTCACATTCTCTTCCCACATTTTAAACTGAAAAGGTCCCGTGCCCACAGGGTTTCTTCGGAATTCATTTTTATAAAAATTTACAGCTTCTTCTGGCACAACCGAGCAATAGCGCATAGAAAGTAATCCTAAGAATGCAGGAAAAGGTTGCTTCAATTTAATAGTTAAAGTAGAATCATTTTCAGCTGTATAACTTTCTACATAATTCATAACCCAACTGCCTGAAGAAGCTACTTTTTCATCAGTTAACCTATTAAAACTATACACAAAATCTTCAGCTACAACTTTTCGAGTATAGCGGGTTGGTGTATGAAGTCTTTCTTTGGCGAAGGCTCTATTCTGATGAAAATATACATCTGTTCTAAGTGAAAATGTATAGGTATTTGTAGAATCTACTATCACCCAGCTTTTAGCAATATCTGGTTTAATGTTTAGGGAATCATCAAGTTGAACCAAACCATTATAAAGTTGATTGTCTGGCCAAATGGCTTGTGGGTTTCGAGCAAAAGCAGGATCGAGCGTTGGGATGTTTCCGTGTTCGTTATAGCGGAATACTAGGTGATCGTGCTCTGTTTCTGCGTTGCTTGAGCAGGAAAGAATGCTAAGGGTCGTGGTGAAAATTATAAGAAATCTAATCATTTTTGAAGTTTACCACTAATTCACGAATATATGGGTTTATAGATTCTATATAGTTTGAAACTGTAAAATTTTCAAAAAAAATATTCGTGCATTCGTGGCCAATAGTTCGTATTTTTGCACTTTTAATGACCAAAAGTACAACAATGCACCCTTCAAAAAAAGTCGCTTTCTACACACTTGGCTGTAAACTCAATTTCAGCGAAACTTCTACAATTGCAAGAAGTTTTGAAGGAGAAGGTTTTGATCGGGTAGATTTTTCAGAAAAAGCTGATATTTATGTGATAAATACATGTAGTGTTACTGAAAATGCTGACAAGCGTTTTAAGACCATAGTAAAGCAGGCACAAAAAGTAAATCCAGATGCTTTTGTTGCGGCAATAGGTTGCTATGCACAGCTTAAACCACACGAGCTGGCAGATGTTAATGGTGTAGATTTAGTTTTAGGAGCTACTGAAAAATTTAAAATTACAAGTTACATCAATGATCTGTTAGCAAACCCAAATAAACGGTCGCTGAGCGGAGCCGAGGTGCATTCCTGTGAAATTGAAGACGCAGATTTTTACGTAGGTTCCTATTCTATTGGCGATAGAACGCGGGCTTTCTTAAAAGTGCAAGACGGTTGCGATTATAAATGTACGTATTGCACCATTCCATTGGCACGAGGTATTTCGCGAAGTGATACGTTGGAAAATGTATTGAAAAATGCTTTTGAAATTTCACAACAAGGAATTAAAGAAATCGTTTTAACTGGCGTAAACATTGGTGATTACGGAAAAGGAGAGTTTGGGAATAAAAAACACGAGCATACTTTCTTTGATTTAGTGAAAGCCTTGGATGAAGTGGAAGGCATTGAGCGACTTCGTACTTCTTCAATAGAACCCAATCTTTTGAAAAACGAAACAATTGAATTTGTTTCAAAGTCAAAAACTTTTGTGCCACATTTTCACATTCCGTTGCAAAGTGGGAGTAATGAAGTTTTAAAGTTGATGCGTCGCCGTTATATGCGCGAACTTTATATTGAAAGGGTTGATAAAATTCGTGAAGTAATGCCGCACGCTTGTATTGGCGTTGATGTTATAGTAGGTTTTCCTGGTGAAACAGACGAACGATTTTTGGAAACCTATCATTTTTTAAATGAATTAGATATATCGTATTTACATGTTTTCACCTATTCTGAAAGAGATAACACTCCAGCAGCCGAAATGGATGGCGTAGTGTCTAAAAAAGTTCGTGTAAAGCGTAGTAAAATGTTACGTGGTCTTTCAGCAAAAAAGAGAAGGGCTTTTTATGAAAGTCAGTTGGGAGGCACTCGGACAGTTCTTTTTGAAGGCGAAAATAAGGAAGGTTACATTCACGGTTTTACCGAGAATTATGTAAAAGTAAAAGCTCCTTGGAATCCAGAATTGGTAAACACACTACAACAAATTACACTTACAGAAATTGATGAAGATGGCTTGGTACGGTTTAAAACAGTTGAAACTGTAGCTACTTAAATATTAATCCCTACAGGTAATAAGTCTTTGTATTTTCTGCGATTTTTTCGCATAAATCCAGCAATTTCAGGACTTGTAGGTACTAAGCTTATTTCACGATTTTTTACTTCTTCAAAAACCGCTTTTATAAAAATTTCTCTAAAACCCTGTTCTTCCATATCTTCGGGCATTTCATATTTTGTTAAAAATATTTTTCGATCTTGAAGCGAATATTCTATACGCGCCATATTGTCGCCAATTTCTAGCTCAAATTGTCTTAAAAATTCGTTGTCTATAATTTCTACATCTTCGATCATTGGGAGTTGTTTTAAATATTCAGAAGGTAATTTTTAATGATTTATAGTTAAGGTTGTTGTTTTAAGCACATAAATTATAGTTGCGAAGTAAAGGGAAGTTTGGAATGTTCTCAAAATAAATTAAGTGAGGGGAATTTGGTTTAACAGTAACTATGATATAATTCTAAAAATGTTACCGTAAATTTACGAATAATCTTTGGTCTATCCCATTCTCTTTCTAAAACTATTATGAATTCTGAAAAAAAACATATCTATTTTGTTCCCGGAATGGCTGCGGGGAGTGAGATTTTCAAAAATATTAAATTTCCTGAAAATTATGAAATCCACATTTTGGAATGGTTAATTCCTGAAAAAAATGAAAGTCTTTCTGCCTACGCCAAAAGAATGGCACTTCGTGTAGAAGAAAAAAATGCGATTCTTATTGGCGTTTCCTTTGGTGGTGTGGTAGTGCAAGAAATGAATGATTTTTTGAAGGTGAAAAAACTTATAATTATTTCTAGTGTAAAAATACAAAGCGAATTGCCACGTAGAATGAAAATAGCAAGCTTAACGAAGGCTTACAAGTTGATTCCAACGGGATTAATGCTTAGCGCAGATGATTTAACCAAGTTTTCTATTGGCCCGAAATCTAAAAAAAGATTGTCTCTTTATCAAGAATATCTTCACGTTCGTGACAAACAATATCTGGATTGGGCTCTTGAAAAAATGATAACTTGGGATCAAAAAGTGCAAATTGAAAATATCGTTCATATTCATGGTGATAAAGATGCCGTTTTTCCCATAAAATATATTGAAGATTGTGAGGTTATAAAAGATGGAACACATATTATGTTGCTGAATAAAGGCCGCGAAATTTCAAAAAAAATAATTTCTATTTTAGAAGAATAATCTGCTTTTTCGCTGTGAAATAGCTTTAATCAGTATATTTATTAAAAAAATAAGACGAAATGAAAATGATAAACAAATTAGGTTTGGGAATTGCAGTTCTAGCAGTGAGCGCAATTAGTATTTATGCAGTTCAAGATCCCCCAACAGATGAAAATTTTGAAAAGAAATTAATCAACGATTATAATGTATACGCACTGCCAATACCTGAAAAATTAGATTTTGCAGGCGAACCTATGCCGTTAAATAATCCAGATATTCGCGAGCGAATAGACCGTGAGTTATTGGTAAATGCTTATTGGCAATCTAATGGACTTTTATTTTTTAAGAGAGCACATAAATATTTTCCGCAAATAGAACCATTGTTGAAAAAATATGGTCTACCCGATGATTTTAAATATTTAGCGTTAGCCGAAAGTGCATTGGAATATAAAAGCTCGCCGGCGGGAGCAAGCGGAATCTGGCACTTTATGAAAGGTACTGGTTTAGAATACGGCCTTGAAATAAACGATTATGTTGATGAACGTTATGATTTGGAAAAAGCTACGATGGTTGCAGCGGAATATCTTAAAAAATCTAAAGCTAAATTTGGAAGTTGGACAATGGCAGCTGCATCATACAATGCGGGAGTAGGAGGAATGAACAAACAAATTAACAGACAAAAGGAAACTAGCTACTACGATTTGTTACTTAATGATGAAACGAGCAGATATGTATTTAGAATAATTGCCATTAAAGAAATAATGACTCATCCAGAGAAATATGGTTTCAATTTTAGAGAAAAAGATTTGTATCCTAACATTCCTACTTTTAAAGTTTTAGTAGACAAACCAGTTGAAGATTGGTCTGAATGGGTAAAGCAATATGGTATAAACTATAAAATATTAAAACTTCACAATCCGTGGCTTCGCGATACGTATTTAAAAAATGCTTCGGGGAAAGAATATTTAATTGAAATTCCTGAAAAGGGATATTATCAATAGTGATTATTAAAGAATTATTAACCCCGTAAAGACAATAGTTTTTACGGGGTTTCTTTTGCAGCTAGATGAATAATATCGTCAGATTTTAAATTCTTTAACAGGGAAATTCCATTTAAAAACGAATTGTGATTCAGTTCAAAGGAGATTTCATATTTTTCATTATAAGGGTGCAGCACACCTCGTCTTACATCTAAAATGTGTTTGTTTTGGTCAATAAAGAAAGAAGTGGGAAAGCCTAGACTGTGCTTCATTATGTTTACAATATGATCGTTTTTGTTTTCTTTTTCATCTACATAAATAATATTTATTTTATTGGAATATGCACGTGCAGCCTTGCGAACGTTTTCTTTTGAATCCCAAAAGAGGATAACAAAATCAATATCCTTGTAATATTTTTTTGCAACTTCGTTTAAAGCAGGAATTTCTCCAACACCTGGCGTACACCATGAAGCATAGGTCATTAAAAAAACAGGTTTTTCAAATTTATAAAGTTCAATTTTTTTTCCTGAAACTTTTCGAACTTTAAAATTATCTAGGTAACTTCCGGTTACAACATTGTTTATTAGTGAATCAAATAAAAAATCTGCACGTTCAAAATCCTTTTCAGCATAGGCATCTTGAGAATTTTTCGTGTATTTTTTGATGTTCTTTCCAATCGCTTCTGAGAAATATAAGCCTTGCTCAATCTGTGATTGTGCTAAAAAAGAAATCAATAAGAAAAGGTATAGTAGTTTTCTACCCATAAGTATTACAATTGCTTAAAGATATATATATATCATGTCATTTTAACAATAAAACAAAATATAATCAGTTTAATGGTTGATAATTAATGAAATAAGGGATTATTGTATATAAAAGGCTTTAAAAGCGTCTTCCACCGCGACCGCGACCGCCACCAAACTGTTGTTTTGGCTGCCCCATTTTTTTCATCTGCTGTTTCATCATTTTTATTTGGTCGTCCAACATGTTATGTTTGTCAAGGCTTTTGGCTTCTGCCATAAGTAGTTCTGCCTCGCGCTTGCGGTTTTTGGTCATTGCTATTCCTGCAAGGTTTAGCTTAGTCATCGCCATATCTGCACTCATATTTAAACCAAGTTTTTCAGCTTGTCTAAAGTACTTTTCGGCTTCAGTCATATTGGTTTGTGAAATCATCAAACCATTTAAGTAGTTGTAATATCCTTCCTGTTTTGGTACTAATGCGCCGTGTGGGTTTTTTATTTTATCTAACCATTTTTTGGCTCCTGGAAAGTCTTGTTTCCGAAGGCGAAGGAAAGCAAGTAGTATAATTTCATTTTTAAAATAGAGTAGGACGAACATTAATGCTAGTAAAATTAGCATAATACCATTGCCAATATTAGTTTCTGTAAATTGCCAAACAGCTACACCAATAACTAATGCAGCTAAAACTAATTTTATATTTTTATTGAACATGTTTCATTTTTAAAATGGCTTGCAAAGGTATAAAAACAAAATGCTTTATTAGAGTATTTTCTATTTCTGAAGTATAAATTATTTCATATAAATTATGACGGAAATTGTAATTTTAAAACTCGTACTTTAAACATATATATTAAGTCAAAAAAAATTATAGATATTTTTTGAAAAAAGGTTTGTCTAAGTGAAAACTTGTTGTATTTTTGCACCCGACTTTGAAGAAAGGTCATTACACATAGAATTTACAGAAGTTAAAGAATACTATAATGAGCAAAAGAACATTTCAGCCATCAAAAAGAAAAAGAAGAAACAAACACGGTTTTAGAGAGCGTATGGCTTCTGTAAACGGAAGAAAAGTATTGGCTGCCCGCAGAGCGAAAGGCAGAAAGAAAATATCTGTATCTTCTGAAACCCGTCACAAAAAATAATGTTGATAAATTATATATAAAAGGTGTTGTTTAACTAAGCAACACCTTTTTTTTATACCCAAACGTGCCGTATTTTTGCGGCACCGAAAAAAGTTAATAAAATGCCTAAAAATCCTTCCATTAAATCAGTTCTAATTATCGGTTCCGGCCCAATTGTAATCGGTCAGGCGTGTGAATTTGACTATTCTGGCTCACAATCATTGCGCTCTTTACGCGAAGATGGAATTGAAACCGTTTTAATAAATAGCAATCCGGCAACTATTATGACCGATCCTTCTATGGCCGATCATATTTATTTGTTGCCGCTTACAACGAAATCTCTTGTACAAATACTAAAAGAACACCCACAGATTGATGCTGTATTGCCAACAATGGGTGGACAGACAGCTTTAAACTTATGTATTGAAGCTGATGAAAAAGGAATTTGGAAAGACTTTGGTGTAAAGCTAATTGGTGTAGATATCGACGCAATAAACATTACCGAAGATCGCGAAAAATTTAGAGAATTAATGGAGAAAATAGGAGTTGGAATGGCTCCTCAGGCTACCGCAAACTCTTACTTACAAGGAAAAGAAATAGCGCAAGAGTTTGGTTTTCCATTGGTTATTAGAGCGTCTTATACCTTAGGTGGTGCTGGAGCTTCAATTGTTTATAAAGAAGAAGATTTTGATGAGCTTTTGTCGCACGGTCTAGAAATCTCACCTATTCACGAGGTTATGATAGACAAGGCGATGATGGGCTGGAAGGAATACGAACTGGAACTACTTCGTGATAATAATGACAACGTTGTAATTATTTGTACCATTGAAAATATGGATCCAATGGGAATCCATACAGGAGATTCTATCACCGTTGCCCCTGCAATGACTTTAAACGACCGTACTTTCCAAAAAATGCGTGATATGGCTATCCATATGATGCGTAGTATTGGCGATTTTGCTGGTGGTTGTAACGTTCAGTTTGCCGTAAGTCCAGACGAAAATGAAGAAATTATAGCTATTGAAATTAATCCACGAGTTTCACGATCTTCCGCTTTAGCTTCAAAAGCAACGGGATATCCTATCGCTAAAATAGCTACAAAGCTTGCAATTGGCTACCGTTTGGATGAATTGAATAATCAAATTACAAAATCAACTTCAGCGTTGTTTGAACCGACTTTGGACTACGTAATTGTAAAAATACCACGTTGGAATTTTGATAAGTTTGAAGGGTCTGATCGTACTTTAGGTCTTCAAATGAAATCAGTTGGAGAAGTTATGGGTATTGGCCGTTCTTTTCAGGAAGCTTTACATAAAGCCACACAATCTCTTGAAATTAAGCGAAATGGAATAGGTGCCGACGGAAAAAGTTATACTAATTACGAACAGATTCTCGATAAATTAAAAAATGCAAGTTGGGATCGTGTGTTTGTAATTTATGATGCAATCCAAATTGGAATTCCGTTAAGTAGAATTCACGAAATCACAAAAATTGATATGTGGTTTCTGCGTCAATACGAAGAATTATATCTCTTGGAGAAAGAAATTTCAAAATATACTTTAGAAACCCTTCCGAGAGAATTATTGCTAGAAGCAAAGCAAAAAGGATATGGAGATCGTCAGATTGCACATATGCTGAAATGTTTGGAGAGTCAAGTTTATAATAAGCGAGAGGAAATGAATATTCAGCGTGTTTATAAGTTAGTAGATACTTGCGCTGCAGAATTTAAAGCTGAAACTCCTTATTACTATTCAACTTTTGAAAATGAAATGCAGCTTGAAGGCGAAAAACCATATTCAGAAAATGATAGTATTGTAACTGAAAAGAAAAAAATTGTAGTTCTTGGATCAGGGCCAAACAGAATAGGGCAGGGCATAGAGTTTGACTATTGCTGTGTTCATGGTGTTTTAGCAGCTGCAGAATGTGGTTATGAAACAATAATGATAAACTGTAATCCTGAAACAGTTTCCACAGATTTTGATGTTGCCGATAAGCTATATTTTGAACCCGTTTTTTGGGAACATATTTACGATATAATCCGTCACGAAAAGCCAGAAGGGGTTATTGTTCAATTAGGAGGACAAACAGCTTTAAAACTTGCCGAAAAGCTTGATCGCTACGGAATCAACATCATTGGAACAACATATCAATCTCTTGATTTAGCCGAAGATCGTGGAAGTTTTTCAACAATTTTGAAAGAAAATAATATTCCTTATCCAGAATTTGGAGTTGCTGAAACCACAGAAGAAGCTCTGGCACTTGCCGATGTACTTGATTTTCCACTTCTTATTCGTCCTTCCTATGTTTTGGGAGGTCAGGGAATGAAAATTGTCATTAATAAAAAAGAATTAGAAGAACACGTTGTAGATTTGCTTCGTAAAATTCCAAATAATAAATTATTGTTAGATCATTATCTTGATGGTGCTATAGAAGCCGAAGCCGATGCAATTTGTGATGGCGAGAATGTTTATATCATCGGGATAATGGAACATATAGAACCTTGCGGAGTTCATTCAGGAGATTCTAACGCTACTTTGCCGCCTTTTAATATAGGTGAATTTGTTTTGCAACAAATAAAAGATCATACAATTAAAATTGCAAAATCATTAAATACGGTTGGATTAATAAACGTACAATTCGCCATAAAAGATGATGTTGTTTATATTATTGAAGCCAATCCGCGTGCTTCACGCACAGTTCCTTTTATTGCGAAAGCGTATGGAGAGCCTTATGTAAATTACGCCACTAAAGTTATGTTGGGTCATAATAAGGTTACAGATTTTAACTTTAACCCTAAATTGGAAGGATTCGCTATTAAGCAGCCTGTTTTCAGTTTTAACAAATTTCCGAACGTAAACAAACAATTAGGACCAGAAATGAAAAGTACAGGCGAAAGCATCTTGTTTATAGACAGTTTAAAAGACGATCAGTTTTATGATCTATACGCTCGCCGAAAAATGTATTTGAGTAAATAAATCTTTGTTCCTGTGGATATAGTGTTATTTCAGTTAAAATTATCGTAACTTTCCATAAGATTTTCAAAATAGACCTTTTATGAAAAAAATTACTTTTTTTATTGCTTTATTATTTATGTCTGTTTTAAATGCTCAGCAATCATTTGAAATTGATTGGAAGAATGGAGTAACTTCTGGTGCAAGTATTACAATTGAACAAGGAGACACCGTTAAATGGATTTGGGATGATAGTGCTCCGCATACCGTTACAAATAAGTCTGGTAGTCAGGAAGTTTTTGATAGCGGAACGTTAACAGGTCAAGGTTCACGATTCTCATATACTTTTACTCAACTTGGAAACAATCCATATCAATGTGATATTCAGCGAAGTATGGAAGGTGTGATTACTGTTGAACATACAATGTCTGTAACAGATAAATTTGTTAAAAATTTGAAATTTTTCCCAAATCCAGTAAAAAACGATTTAACTATTTCTGCATTATTTAAAGTTGATAACTACCAGATATATAATGTTTTAGGAGCATTAGTTAAAGAAGGTAAAGGCGCTGGAAATGTTACACAAGTAGATATGAGCAGTCTTAATAGCGGTTTATATTTTGTAAAAGTCTCTTCAAACAATTTACAAAGCACATTGAAGATTGCTAAGAAATAGCGTTTATTAAATTTTTAGATATATACTCACTACACATAGGAACCCGAAAAATCGGGTTTAATAATTTGAAAA
>CAZFUX010000071.1:0-11073 GCA_964522085.1 uncultured Aequorivita sp. | reverse complement strand
TACAAATCTAATTTAATCACATAAAGTCGTACCAACAATAGTAGACATTCCAATTGGTACAAACACAGACTCTTGAGAAGGTCATATTATCTTACCAATAGAAATAAAAAAAAGAACAACCCGAAAGTTGCTCTCTATTGTATAATATTGATCCTATTGCTGATAAGTTGGTTTCCTCCAGGGTGTATTTTCTCTTAGAATCAATACCGACAAAATAATCATAAAATTGATAAAACCCACCAACTATATTTGACCACATTACCTATAGATTCATTCAGATTTCAATACATAATTTTTTAATATTATTTTTAACATATTTTTTTGTTAATATTAAAAAATTATCTTAAATTCGCATATAATTCTCCCCGATTTTATAGTTTATAATTTTATTTTTTGTGTAGCTAAGCTTATCCCTTAACGATAAGTTTTGAATTGAGGAATTTATTAAATTTAAGTATTCTTTTTTTTGAATATTTTAAACTATAGTGTTTTTAGGCGTAAAGATATTCATTAACGCAAATAATATATTTTTAGTCTTTTTTTTTGAAATTTTAATATAAGTGCAATCAACGATATTTTAAACCAAATTATTATGAAAAAATTATTTACAATACTTCTTATCTTTATTGGAGTGGGTGCTACTTATGCGCAAGTTGGTATTGGAACACTACTCCCTAATAACTCTGCACAACTTGATGTTGTGGCTAGCGATAAAGGTCTGTTAATTCCGCGTCTGCCTTTAACAAGTAGTTTAGATGCTACAAGTATTGCGGCTGGTAATGTTTTGAGTCTTTTTGTTTTCAATACAGCAACTGTTACAGGTGATGTAGCACCAGGATATTATTATTGGGATGGTGCTAAATGGCAACGTATTACTAATGTTGATGATGTTGTTACCTTAATACTAGACAATGAAACCGTAACGAGCATCTCTCAAGATGCTGCTGCGGGCACAATTACTTATATAGATGAAGATGGAGATTCAACAGTTTTAGATATAGCCGCAATTATTAAGCAGCATGAAACTTTAACTACAGTAACTTTTGATCCAGCAACTGGTTTTCTAATATATACAGATGAAGATGGAGTTGCTACTAGTATAGATTTAGGAGCAATGATACCTAACTTTGAGACACTTACAAGTATTTCTCAAGACACCGCTGCTGGTACAATCACTTATATTGATGAAGATGGGGTTGCAACAGTTTTAGATATAGTTGCAATTATTAAGCAGCATGAAACTTTAACTTCGGCGACATTTGATCCAGTAACAGGTATCTTAACTTATAATGACGAAGACGGAATAGCTACAAACCTAGATCTATCTGCAATGGTGCCTAACTTTGAGACCACAACTTCAATGACACAAGATGATACTATGGGTATAATTGAATATGTAGATGAAGATGGAAATAGTTCTTTTGCAGATGTAACTAGTGTAGATGCACATAACTTGTTGACTACTGGAACAGATGGTGGTTCTTTTTTAGACCCAGCATCGATTGAGGTAGAAGAGCCATGGTTTGGCTCAGATGATAATACGGGAGCAACCACGAATACTGAAGATATTTATCATTTTGGTAAAATAGGAATCGGAACAGATACTCCTTTAGAATCACTCGATATTCATGGAACAGATGCAAATGGAGGCGATGCAGATGTAGATGTTTCTTCATATGGAGATAACTTAACATCTTTACATGTTAATAGAGCTGGTGGTACGCGTTTAGCTCCTACTGCAATGTCTACTCTTACTAGTAACGAAAAAAATATTTTTAGTATTGAAGCTTCTGGTTACGATGGCATTAGTTATGTAAAGGCATCGTCTGTTTTATTTGGAATTAAATATGGAGCAACGGGACCTTTAGATATGCCTGGATTTATTGAATTTAGAACTACGCCAGATGGTGCTTCTAGTCCAATAACGAGAATGAATGTTATTGAAAATGGTGATGTTGGTATTGGGATTGGAAGTATTGCTCCTTCAAACAGGTTGCATGTTGTGGCTACAGCTGATCCCGTTAGACTTGAAGGTCTTCAAACAGGTGCACCAATGGATAAATTTGTAGTAGCTGATGTAAATGGTGTTCTAAAAACAGTAGATGCTCCAGGAGGAGGGGTTGTTGATGAGCCTTGGTTTGGCGTAGATGATAATATGGGAGCAACATTGAATACAGAAGATATTTACCATATGGGTAAAATAGGAATCGGAACAGACACTCCTTTAGAATTACTCGATATACGCGGAACAGATGCTACAAACGGCGATGCAGATGTTGATGTTACCTCTTATGGGATCAACTTAACATCTCTTCATGTTAATAGAGCTGGTGGTACTCCCGCAGCTCCTACTGCAATGTCTACCCTTACTAGTAACGAAAAAAATATATTTAGTATTGAAGCTTCTGGTTACGACGGCACTAACTTTGTGAAGTCGTCTTCTATTTTATTTGGAATTAAATATGGAGCAACTGGTCCTTTAGATATGCCAGGATTTATTGAATTTAGAACGACACCAGATGGTGCTTCTAGTCCAATAACGAGAATGAATGTTATTGAGAATGGTAATGTAGGGATTGGTGTGAATATTCCATCTGTTAAATTAGAAGTAAATGGTAAAATTAAAGCGACCGATGTTAATTTTTCTGGTTTGCCAACTTTTGCAAATGAAGCTGCAGCAACAGTAGGAGGTTTAGCCACTGGTGATATGTATAAAACCGTAGCAGGCGATCTTAAAATAAAGTTATAACACCCACTTTGAGACTGTGATTTATTTAATGTGTTTAGCTTATATGTTTTGCACATAAACCTAACGATTTTCTTTAAAATATTTTATAAAGATGAAATTACTAAAGACAACATTATTACTAACCTTGTTTTCAGGAACATTTATTTCCTATTGCCAAACGGTGAACATAGGTGAGCTATGCGTTACCGAAGGCACCCAACTCTCGACCGTTGGTAACTTTGACAATAAAGGAACAGGTGTATTTATGAATGATGGCGAAGCCTTTTTCTATGCGAATTTTAATAATGAGGGGACGGTAGATCATATAGGTGAGGTTGGCTATACACGTTTTCAAGGACAATCCATTCAACAATTAAGTGGTGGAGCCACAAGCTACTTTTATGATGTTCTTTTTGATAATGACGCAAGCAACACAGAATCTTTTCAATTAAGTAGCGAAATAAGTATAGCAGGCAAAGTAAATTTTGATGAAGGCATTATAAAAAACGATGATTTTGGGGGTTTAGTAATTTTTGAAGACAACGCAGTTCATACGGGTGTTTTTGAACGTAGCCATGTAGATGGTTTTGTCCAAAAAGATGGCGATGAGAGTTTTACATACCCTATTGGCGATGGTGGTTTTTACCGCTTTGCAGCTATTAGTGCTCCAGACGATCTTGGCGATGTCTTCACAAGTAAATATTATATAGAAAATACAAACGACAACTATCCAGTAGCAAACAGAACAGGTATTTTGGAAGTTATAGATGGAGCAGAGCATTGGACGCTAACAAGAGATGGTGGAAACAGCGATGTGCTTTTAACCCTTAGTTGGGAAAATACTACAACTCCAGAGGCCATTTATGCAGAACCACAATCGGGAGCAATTAGAGTGGTTCGTTGGGATGAAGATAGCAAACTTTGGGTAGATGAAGGAGGCGCAGTAGATGTTGCAAACAAAACCGTAACAACTTCTTTAGCCTTGGAAGAATATGGGGTGTTTACACTTGGACGTATTATACCAGGAATTATATTACCTGCCGATGTTGTAGTCTATAATGGTATTACACCAGATGGCGATGGTTCTAACGATTACTTTATTATAGATAACATTCAAAACCTAGCAAATAACACTGTTGAAGTATATAATCGTTGGGGCGTAAAAGTATTTGAAACCAGCAATTATGATTCTAACGGAAACGTATTTAGAGGCTATTCTGATGGTAGAGTAACCATTAATAGAGATGAAAAATTACCAACAGGCACGTATTTTTATATATTGAATTACGATTATACAGCTGCCAATGTTACGGAACGTATCAAACAGGCAGGCTATTTATATCTTAATGGTAAATAAAATTTTTTTAAAATGAATTGTAATTTCAAATATCGCAAATATATCTTTTTGAGCATCTTGATTTCCGTTTTTATGGTGTCAACCAGTACTGAATTATTTGCCCAACAAGACTCTCAATACACTCAATATATGTACAACACTTCCTCCTTTAACCCGGCCTATGCTGGTAATAGGGGGGTATTCAGTGCTATCGGGTTGTACAGATCGCAGTGGGTAGGATTAGATGGAGCTCCAAAAACAATGAATTTTACGGCGCACTCTCCTTTAGGAGAACGCGTTGGTTTGGGTATTTCTTTCACTAACGATCAAATAGGACCATCCGTAGAAAATACTATAGCTGCAGATTTTTCCTATTCCATTCCTGTAAACGATAATGTAAAGTTGTCTTTTGGTATAAAAGGAGGTGTCAACCTATTGGATGTCGACTTTAATAAATTGTTGATTTATGACCCTACAGATCCACAGTTCCAGAACAATATAGATAACCGCTTAACACCCTTGATAGGTGCTGGAATCTATTTTTCTAGTGAAAAATGGTATGCAGGAGTGTCTGTACCTAACTTTTTGCAAACAGAACATTATAAAATATCCTCCATCTCTTCGGCTAAGGAGAAAATGAACTTTTATGTTATTGGAGGTTATGTGTTTAATATTTCTGAAGAAACTAAATTTAAACCAGCCGTATTATTCAAATCTATTTCAGGTGCCCCGATTGCGTTAGATGTTTCTGCTAATTTTCTGTTCTTTGATAAACTTACACTAGGAGCAGCCTACAGACTTGACGCAGACGTAAGCGGTTTGGCAGGTTTTCAGGTAACCGATAACATTATGATAGGGTATGCCTATGATTATGGAATCCAAGATTTGGCAAATTACAACTCAGGATCTCACGAAATATTTTTACGATTTGAACTTGGTCAAAGCCCAATACGATTGTTAACGCCAAGATTCTTTTAAACCTATACAGATGAAACTATTCACTACAATTTATATTTCTTTTTTTATGTGTTGCTCCCTTATTGCAGTGGGGCAAGAAGCTTCCGTACGTAAGGCAGACATAAAGTTCAGCAATTTGCAGTACATTGATGCACTCAATGCTTACAAAGCCATTATAGACAATGGATACGAAAGTGAGGATGTTTTTCAGAAGTTAGGAGACGCATATTATTTTAACGCCAACTATACTGAAGCAGCTAATTATTACAGCCGTTTATTCGACTTAAACAACAATCAGGCTGAGATTTATCAATACCGTTATGGACAATCACTAAAGGCTATTGAAGGTTATAAAAAAGCAGACATATATCTTGGCGAATATTATAAATCTAAAGGAATCCATTTTTTCAACTCAGAAAGCTTTGTAGAGAATATTAAAAAAGATCCAATACAATTCAAAGTTGAAAAAGCAACCTTTAATACTAAATATTCAGAATATCCTGGATTTATAGAGAATAAACAACTATACATCATAGCGCCTAATGTGGACGATATGAAAAATCCATGGAATGGAGAGCCTACTACAGATATCTTCATTAGCGAAGGAACTTCACTTTCGTCTTTATCTACTAATTTAAACACAAAATACAACGAAGGTTCTCTTGTCATCACAAAAGATAGTAATACTATGTATTTTACACGAAACAACTATTTAGGTAAATTAAAAACAGGAGCTAATAAGTTAGTGAGTATAAAACTATACAGAGCAAATAAAATAGACGGAAAGTGGGACAACGTTATTGAACTGCCATTTAATAGTAATGAATATAGCGTTGGTCATCCAGCTCTTAGCAATGACGAAAAAACCCTATATTTTGTAAGTGATCAACCTGATGACAATAAGGGAGGTAAAGACATATATAGCGTAGAAATTTTGGCAGATGGTGTATTTAGCCAAGCAACCAATGTAAGTTCTCTCAACACTGCTGGCGATGAAATGTTTCCTTTTATAGATAAAGAAGGCACATTGTATTATTCTTCTAATGGTTTTCAAAATAATTTAGGAGGATTAGACATATACAGAGCTACACCATCAGGTACAGGTTTTATAGAAATAACAAATATGGGTGAGCCCATAAATAGCTCTTTTGATGATTTTGCTTTCGTTACCAACGTAAAAGATGAAAATGATAATGGCAATGAAATTATAGGTTATCTTGCATCAAATAGAAATGGCTCCGATAGTGATGATATTTATATCGTAACCCCTTTTTGTACTCAGGAATTAGCAGGTACTGTGAAAGATAAAAAGACAGACGAAAACATACCTAATGCTACCGTAATGCTAATTAACGATAAAAATGAAATCGTAGCAAGAATGAAATCAAATGAAAGTGGATACTATAAATTTGAAAATAAAGGCTGTGACGATTCTATAAAATTTGTAAGAGCCGAAAAAGCTAAATATCAAACTAACGAAGTAGAAGTGCCAGCCGATGAAGAACAACGAAAAAAAATCAATGTATATCTTGATCTTCGTGAACTAGATGTACTTACAGGTCGCGATATTGCTAAACTTCTTAATCCTATTTATTTTGATTTAGACAAATCAAACATAAGACCAGATGCCGCGTTAGAATTACAGAAAATAGTAGCAATATTAAAACAATACCCATCAATCAATATTGATGTACGCTCGCACACGGATAGTCGCGGAAATGATAATTATAATATGGCTCTCTCAGAAAGAAGAGCCCAGAGTACAATTAATTATTTAGTAAAAAATGGTATTGATAATAAAAGGTTAACAGGCAAAGGCTATGGAGAAACTCAATTAGTTAATGGCTGTAGCAATGGAGTGAAATGCAGCAAAGCAGAGCAACAACGTAACAGACGTAGCGAGTTTCTTATAAAATAAACTTTGTGAATTAAGTATTAGTATCACAACAAAAAAGTCTGACAAATTGCCAGACTTTTTTGTTGTATCGTATGCCGAAGGGTGGAATAATATTTTGTTATTTAGTTTTCTTACTCATTTTTTCAAACTCACTAACAAGGTGAAGTTTTACATTTGGATATTTAGACTGTGTCATTTGAAATGTAAATGCCGAATCTGCAAAAAACACCAACTGCCCGCGTTTATCCTTTGCGAGAAACTTGGCTTTAACTCTTTTAAAATCTGCGAACTCTTCACTTTTCACATCTTTAGGTTCTACCCAAAATGCTTTGTGAACGTTTAAGTTTTCATAAGAGCAGCTTGCGCTATATTCGTGTTCTAATCTGTATTGAATTACTTCAAATTGTAGTGCGCCTACGGTTCCTATTACTTTACGGCCATTTAATTCCAACGTAAAAAGCTGCGCCACACCTTCATCCATTAATTGATCGATACCCTTTTCAAGCTGCTTGCTTTTCATTGGGTCTGCATTGTTGATGTACTTAAAATGTTCAGGAGAAAAACTTGGGATACCTTTATATAGCATTTCTTCACCTTCAGTAAGTGTATCGCCAATTTTAAAGTTTCCAGTATCGTGTAAGCCTACAATATCACCAGGATAGGAAACATCTACAATTTGTTTCTTTTCAGCAAAGAAAGCGTTTGGGCTACTGAACTTCATTTTTTTACCATTACGAACGTGTAAGTAAGGTGAATTACGCTCAAAAGTACCTGAAACTATTTTCACAAAAGCCAAACGGTCACGGTGCTTAGGATCCATGTTTGCGTGAATTTTAAATACAAAACCTGAAAATTCTTTTTCGTCTGGTTTTACTAATCGCGTGCTGCTTTCCTTAGGGCGTGGGGTGGGAGCAATTTCAATAAAGCAATCCAACAACTCACGAACACCAAAATTATTTAAAGCAGAACCAAAAAATACAGGTTGTAGGGCTCCATCTAAATATTCTTTACCATCAAAATCAGGATAAACTTCATGGATTAGTTCTAATTCTTCCCGGAGTGTTTTGGCTGCTTTTTCGCCAATCAATTTATCTAATTCTGGGCTGGTTAAATCTTCAATTTCAATAGTTTCTTCAATGTTCTTTCGGCTATCACCACTAAAAAGGTTTACATTTTTTTCCCAAACATTATAAATTCCTTTAAAATCATACCCCATCCCAATAGGAAAACTTAAAGGTGTTACGCGAAGGCTTAATTTTTGTTCAATTTCATCTAGTAAATCGAATGCATCACGACCTTCACGATCTAATTTATTAACAAAAATAATTATCGGAATATTACGCATTCTACAAACTTCAACCAACTTTTCTGTTTGTTCTTCAACTCCTTTTGCTACATCTATAACTACTATTACACTATCTACGGCAGTTAAGGTTCTAAAAGTATCTTCAGCAAAATCCTTGTGTCCAGGGGTGTCTAATATATTTATTTTAATGCCTTCATATTCAAAAGCCAAAATAGAGGTGGCTACAGATATACCACGTTGACGCTCTATTTCCATAAAATCGCTTGTTGCGCCTTTCTTTATTTTATTGTTCTTTACGGCACCAGCTTCATTAATTGCGCCTCCAAAAAGCAGTAGTTTTTCAGTAAGCGTAGTTTTCCCAGCATCTGGGTGTGCAATGATTCCGAAAGTTCTTCGGCGTTTTATTTCATTTATTAAAGACATAGTTTTTTTCTGATATAAGACTACAAAGATAAAGTTTGTTATTGGAGTACTAAACGATGAAGCCACTTAAAAATATATTCAATTTTATTTACTTTTAAAACACTTTTGGTTTTCGTACTTTTGAGCCAAAAGGCTTTTAAATGAAAGAAGAACAAGTGGTACTCGTAAATGAGAACGACGAAAAAGTAGGGCTAATGCCAAAACAAGAAGCCCACGAAAAAGGGGTGCTGCATAGAGCATTTTCGGTGTTCATTTTTAATTCTAAAAATGAACTACTATTGCAACAACGGGCATTGCACAAATACCATTCGCCTGGCCTTTGGACCAACACTTGCTGTAGCCACCAACGCGATGGTGAAACTACTAAAGACGCCGGAAAAAGAAGACTTTTTGAAGAAATGGGTTTTGCTACAGAATTGAAGGAAACAACCTCATTTATCTATAAAGCACCTTTTGATAATGGGTTGACGGAACATGAGCTAGATCATATTTTAATGGGTAACTTTGAAGAAGCCCCCAATATTAATGAAGATGAAGTAGCTTCGTGGAAATGGATGGATTTAGAAGAAGTGAAAAAAGACATTCAAGCAAACCCAGATATTTACACAGCGTGGTTTAAAATAATTTTCGATAAATTTCACCAACATTTACTTGTATGAGCTTAACTGTTTATAGAAAAGCACATTTTAATGCTGCACATCGCCTTTTCAAGAAAGAATGGGACGATGCTAAAAACTTTGAGGTGTTTGGTAAGTGTAGCAATCCTAATTATCATGGGCACAATTATGAATTAGAAGTTGGTATTACAGGTAAAATTAATCCTGAAACAGGTTTTTTAATAGATCTTAAAATTTTAAGTAATATTATTAAAGATGAAGTAGAAGATGCCTTCGACCATAAAAACCTAAACAAAGAAGTTCCCGAATTTAAAAACCTAAACCCAACTGTTGAAAATATTTCGGTGGTAATTTGGAATAAAATAAGAACCCGAATAGATTCAGAATTTGATATATCAATAAAATTATACGAAACCCCCCGAAACTTTGTTGTTTACAATGGCCAATGATTACAATTTCACCTTTATATCCTATCAAATTTGAACCTATACTGAAGCAAAAAGTATGGGGTGGCAATAAATTGAATAAAATTTTTCAAAAACAAGCCAAAGGAAAAATTGGTGAAAGTTGGGAAATTTCTGGAGTAGAAGGTAATATTTCCGAGATAATGAATGGTCCTTTAAAAGGCAAAACCCTTAATTGGTTATTGGAGTTTTATAAGGAAAAACTAGTAGGTGAAAAGGTTTACAAAGATTTTGGTAAAACATTTCCGTTACTTTTTAAATATATTGATGCTCAAGAAGATCTTTCCGTACAAGTGCATCCTGATGATATTTTGGCAGAAGAAAAGCACAACTCCTTTGGCAAAACTGAATTGTGGTATTTACTCGATGTAGAAAAAGAAGGAAGATTAATTCTTGGTTTCAATAAAAATATAAATCAGCAAAAATATTTAAAAGCACTCTCAGAAAATCGCGTTGCTGAAATATTACATTCAGAAGCCATAAAAAATGGTGATGCCTTTGTACTTAAGCCTGGAACAGTACATGCAATTGGCGCTGGGGTTTTGTTGGCAGAAATTCAGCAAACGTCAGATATTACATACCGTATTTACGATTGGGACAGACCAGATATTAATGGCGAAATGCGTGAGCTTCATACAGATTTAGCTTTACAGGCCATCAACTTCAATCCTAAAAAAGCAAAGTTGAACTATTCTGAAGTAGACAATCAATCAGTACATATCGGCATCACCTCTTTTTTTTCAGTAAATAAACTAAAGCTCACTCAAAATTCGGTGCGCGATTTGGAAGCAATCCCTTCATTTACGGTCTATATGTGTGTTGAAGGCAGTGCTGTAATAGAAACCGATGATTTTTCAGAAGAAATAAAAAAGGGCGAAACTATTTTAATTCCCGCCCAATTGCCTGAAATAAAATTTATTACAAACTCTGCAAGCTTTTTAGAAGTATACATTCCGTAATTGTTTGTACCTTTGCGCCCAATTATAGATAATTAACATAACTATTAACGCAATAACAATTCAATGGCAAACGTAAGAGATTTAAAAAAAGACATAAACTATGTTTTGGGAGATATTATTGAAGCAGTGTACATTTGGGAATTAACCAATGCAGACAAAGACAACAAAAAAGCGGAAGGAATTATAGACGAAGCAATTGTAACATTTGACGAACTAATTACAAAGGTTAACCAAAAAGACGTAGACAATAAAAAGAAGCACTTTAACGCTGTTAAAGCAGATCTTGAAACTAATGGCAGAAAGCTTATCGATAAAATAAACGCGCTATAATATATACTCACTCCATTTAGGTTTTCGGGAATCCAAGATTTCACCACCTAAATTAA
>CAZFUX010000070.1:0-11163 GCA_964522085.1 uncultured Aequorivita sp. | reverse complement strand
AGTTTTAATAAATCTTTTGGATGGAATGGTGGACGACCATTTTTATTAAGACGTAGTGAAACTAATCAGATAACCAACCTCTACACTATTTACGTAAACTTTAGATTCTTGGTTTTCATTTTGTTATAATTTTTCTATTTTTTTTACTTTTAAAGGGCCTAATTCATAAAAAACTCCTAAAAGCTCTTCCTTTAATGGCTTCACTTTAGCTTCCATATCATTCGCTTTATATATTAATGCGGAATGAAAAAGCGCTTTTGGCTCTGAAGTTTTACCAGCTACGTGTTCTTCAATCGTTTTTAAAGCCGCTTCTTTATTTCCAGCTTTAAGCTGCGAATATGCCAGTAACTGATATGTTTCAGGCGTTGCACGATTTGTTATTTCTTTTTCAGCAAGTTTTAATGCTTTTTGTGGATCTCTGTTTACATAAATGTCTACGAGATAAGCATTGTACATATCTCCATAATTTGGATCTTCAGCTGCTTTTAAAAATAGATTGTAATTTTTTTCAGCTTCTTCAATTTTACCATCAAATTTAGCCATTTCTGCTTTTAAAAGATAATAATCTGGGGCTTTGTGGTTTACCATTACAGAATCTAAAATTCGATTGGCTTCGGTTGTATTTTTTTCATTTGCATACACCATCCATGCTATTTGTTTTTTCACATAATGATTGTCTGGCTCTAATTCCAATGTTTTTAAATAACTGTTATAAGAATCTTGAAGTCTTCCTGCGTGACCATAAAAATCACCAATGTTACTATACGTCCATATTTTTAGGCCTTTGTCATCACGATCTTCTGCAATTTTTTTTGCTTGTTCCATATATTTTATGGCTGCATCTAGATTGCCGTTATGATCGCTCCATTTTGCTAAGCGAATGAGATAATTGAAATCTTTAGTATTTTTTATCTTTCCTAAAAGAGTATCTGCGCTTTTATAATTTCCTAATTCCATTGCTACATCAAAGAGCATTATTTCGGTATCTCTGCGATTGTCTGGAAAAGTATATGCGCTATCTAGTAGCACTTGAGCTTCCTTAAAACGGTGTTGCGAAATATAGTTGTGTGCCAAGCTTCGCATATAGGCATCTTTGCTTCTTGCAGAAACCTCAATTGATTTCGCGATTAATTTTTCTGAAGTTTTTAATTCTGAAATATCGCCCGAAACTCCAAACATAGCAGCGTGTAAACCTGATACACGGCTCATTTCCATTAAATGCGTTGAATCGTTATTGAAACGTGGTTGCCAAAAATCAAATTCTGCTTGAAGTGCATCTTTTGAGGGGGTATTTGCGGTACTTAAATATTGATCGTAGTCTTTTTTATCTGCTACTGCTTTCGGCTTTTCTTGACAGCCAAAAACAATTGTAAGCAATAATAATATTAGTATTTTTTTCATCTTTTTAAATTTTGCAATGTGATTTGAACTTAATTGAAAAATTCATATAAACCAAAAAAGAGAACCCAAGCGGCTCTCTTTTCTGAAGTTTACAATTTGGTTTTTAAAATGGTCCAGCCAAGTAAGGGAATTCAGCTAAAAAAGGGACATCATTAGCTAACACACCATCACTTGTTAAACCCGGGTTTTCAGTACCGTCTGGTCCTCCAAAAATTAATAGTAATGATATGTTTATAACATCATCGGTTAAGTTTCTACCTGTTAAAACTTCTGTACCGTTAAAATAGGTAGTTATTCCAGACTGTGCTAACCATAATGCATCATTAGAAAGTACAGTTGTAAATGTTACGGCATCAAGCCCCAAAGCATTTGTGGTATAATTTGGATTTAAGGTAAGTAATTTATTTTCAAACTTTTCTTGAAATGCGACTTGCATTTGTGAAGGTACAGTCACGTTAAACGCATCTTTAAAACCTTCTGTTCCAAAAACTGTATTTATTACTGGGCGACCCATTTGGTCTTCCTGTACATACGTTCCACTAAAATCTAGTGCCTGATCGCAAGGTTCGCAAGTACCACCGCAATCTATACCGGTTTCGGTTCCGTTCTTTCTTCCATCTGTACAGCTTGCCGTAAACACTGTATCATCATCATCTTTACATTGCACAAACAATAATGATGTAGCAACTAGGGCAAAAAGGGTTATATATTTGAATGTTTTCATCTTTTTAAATTTTTTAAGGTTAGCAATTTCTATTGTTTTCTTTTGGCTTCTACCCATACATTATATATAGGAGTATTAGGAGCAAACGGGTTTACACCAGTCATTCCGTTAGGAAGCATAGACTTTGGAAACTCTATTACTACACTTAACACATTAGAGCCTGCAAAAGTATCAGTGCCAGGATTGTCAAAACTGGTTGCTGTTCCTGCAACAACTTCATTATACTTGTTAAAATCGAAAAAGAAAGGATCTTCGCGAGGTCCAGCAAAAAATTTCATTCCATTTTTCTCGGTAATTTGAAGATCATCTTTAGTAGATATCTTAACACTTATAGGATCTGAAGTAGAAATTGTACTTTGTAAACCCGTCATTGCTGGCGCAGAAGGACCAAAGAAATACATAGAATCGCCTCGCTTAATAGCTTGGATTACTAAATCTTCTTTAAGATCGTTGTTGTTGTCTATATTAAATTCTAATAATACATCCTCAGCAAAAGCCGCTTGTTCTGTAGGTAAACCAGGAGTTATTAAGCCTTGTACGTTTGCTACAAAAACAAAATTATTAGTATTTGTGCTCTGAAAAGCATAAAAGTCTGTAATGTCTGCGGTTGACCCATTTGTCAAAGGCGCATCAATATGATCTGCCGATATTAAGAATACCGAGAGTGCGGCTATGCCCAGTCCACCGATTACTGCAAAAAGTTTTGATTTTTTCATCTTTTTTGTTGATTTTAATTAATTATTTTTACTTGTTCGCTATACTTACGTTGAAAAACAAAGTCATGGTTTTCATAAAAACGTTAATTTTTTGTTAACTAAGAAAACAAGCGGCCTAAGCACCCAAAAATAATCATAATTAATAGGATGAACCCATCTGCACCCGATTGGATTTTAAAATTTTTTAATCTTTTTGATAAGAAAGAGCTTATAAGTGCATTTAAAAGTGATGCTACCTTTTACGATTCTTTAAAAAAGACTGGTTTTATATATGGAGTTTCTGTTGCTGCAATTCCAAAAAAATCACTTGGTACTTTAAAGCTTACTAAAGAAGAACTCACTAAGGTTAATCTTTTTCACTCCTTATTATATCAATATTTTCAAAAGAATGAAAAGGGTACTAATGAAGAAGCCGTTAATGATATATTGGTTTTTTATAAACAATTGGAGATAGGAAAGACTGGATTTTTTCATAAATTTTCACTTTTGCAAAGCCCTTCAAATACATTAGAACATATTCTTTCTGCGCGTTTGCAGTCTACTAATTCCCTTTTAAAGAAAAACACTATTTCTCTATTAACCTATGCCCTACTTTATTTAGATGTGCTTACCTATAAACATTGGCAAAAAGACCCTACTTCAGTAAAAAAACAATATCGCCAATTAGAAACCGCAGTACTTACAGCCTGTTTTTATACCTTAAAATCTAAAAAGAAAAAGAGCAAATACGACAAATTATTGCTTGACCTTTTTGAAACCTCTGCCGATTATATGGTTGATGAAAGTGAAGGTGGTACATCCACATTTTTGGAGGGTTTGAATTATTTAAATTGTGAAGAAGATTCGCTTGAACGAAACTATGTTTTAGATTTATGTTGCCTAACCGTTTGGGAAGATTTAAAGATGGACGATGCCGAACATCAATTTTTGCAACAGCTATTGGTAACGCTAAACTTTTCTATAGCGGATTTAAAAATAAGTTTGGATGCTTTAGAAAATTTTTCAAATATACACACAGAAAAAATCTTGCTTTTTGAATATTCAAGCCCAATGAAGCAGTTTTATAAACAATCTTCTGCTACCGTAAAACTTCTTATTATTCGCAACAAAGACCGTTTGGCGCGCGAGCTTGAAGAAAGTGGTGAGTTGGTCGTGCTACTTGGTCAATCTACTTTACGAGATCTTTCTGCCGAAGAAAAAACGAAAGTTAAGGAGCAATTACTTGATATATGCAAATCCATTCCGTCGCTTACTATTTTTCTAGTTCCGGGCGGTAGTGTACTTTTACCTTTATTGGTGAAGTTTATTCCGAAACTTTTGCCTTCTTCTTTTCAGGATAATAGAATTAAATGACATCTAAACTGAAACCGAAGTTGTAATTTAGCTTTGGTACATTTTGAAAGCAAAAAAAATCGTCTGAAGATTGAATAAATTTAAGGCTTTCAAAACACTCAGCAACCATAAATTTTGAATTTTAAAATCTACTCCAGCCAAAGCTTAAAATCCTTAACCCGTTCGCGTGCAACGATTACTTCTTGGTCTTTATAACTATTCAGTTTTAGCTGAAGTCGTGAGTTTGTATAGGAGATAATATCTTTTATTGAATTTATATTAATATAGAATTTACGACTAATGCGGAAAAATATTTCAGGAGAAAGTTCTTGTTCCAGTTGTTCCAAAGTTATTTCTAAAAGGTAATCTCTTCCTTCAACGGTGTGAGTGTATGTTCCTTTGTTTTCAGAATAGAAACATTCAATTTCGTCTACAGAAATCATTTTTATATGCTGACCAATCTTTGTGGTGAAGCGTTTTTTGTATTCTCTTTCAACAGGGTTTATAAGCAGCTTTTTAATATCTTCAAAATTGAACTGAACGTTTTGGGAAGCTGGTTTAAAAGCTTTATATTTTATAACGGCGGCTTGCAGATCAACTTCATCAATTGGTTTTAATAAATAATCTATGCTGTTTAGTTTAAAAGCCTGCAAAGCATATTCATCAAAAGCAGTGGTAAAAATGATGGCACTTTTAACTTGAACTACATCAAAAATTTCAAAAGAAAGTCCATCACTAAGCTGAATATCTAGAAAAATTAAATCTGGATGTTCGTTATTTTGAAACCATTCAATAGCCTCTTCTACACTGTGAAGCATTTGGTTTACATTCACACCTTGCTTTTCTAGCATTCGGTTAAGGTAACGTGCAGAGGGTTTTTCGTCTTCTATTATTAGTGCGTTCATTTGGCTTCGGTACAATTTTATAGAGGATAATTTGGCATTTTCATTAATGATCTTCCTCCAAAAACTCCTTCATCTTTTTTTCTTCCCACCGTTTTAAAAAATTGTTATTTACATTCATAACAAAGAAAACATAAAGTACGTGGCTTACCAAACCGAAACCCCAGAAAAAGGCGGTTGTATAAATTCTCCAATCTGCAAAATCTATTTTTTGATTGTTAAAAACGTTTGCTGAAACTAGTATGATTGCAATGTTTACTATTATAAAGACCGTCAAGTGACTGTAAAAACCTTTTAGTGTTTCTACTTTTTTCTTTGCTCTTAAATAAATAAGGCTTTTCTTAGTTTCCATTTTTATTCTTCTTTAATGTATTTCTCCAATTGTCTTTCTTCCCAATTTCTTATAAATTTCAATTTATATTGAAATGTTTTTGCTGCATGAAAAAGCAACCCAATTCCCCAGAAAATAGGAACTATTAAAATATTCCAATCTATCCATTCAATAAAATTTTTATCAGGTGATTTATTTTGAAAAAACGCCAATACGTCTCCTCTTAAAATAAATATTGCTATGTTCACAAAAATATATATTAACAAATGTTTGTAAAAACCTTTTAGCATTTCTACCCTTTTTCGGGCTTTTCTCAATTTTATACTTCCAGAATTATTCATCTTAGTTCCAGTTATTTTGATTGTTCTTTTCTTCTTTTTCCATAAACTCTTTCATCTTTCTATCTTCCCAATCTTTACCCATAAAAGGCGTCCATTGAAATGTTTTTAAAGCTTTAAAGAAAATACCGATTCCGCAACCAAATGCAGCCCACAAAAACCATGGATTGCGCAATTGGTTTGTGTAATAGTTTATTCCTGCTAGCATAACGATAAAAATTACGTAGAACATTAAGCTGCTATAAAATTTCTTTATTTGGGCTACGCGTTCATTCGCTTTAAAATACTTGTTATCTTTCTTTTCAGTTTCCATAATGGTTGTTTTTAAATTATAGTATAAAAGTAAGGTAGCTTATAGGCAATATAAAATTGAAATTCCTGAACTGTACAATTTATAGGATGAACCGTAATTTATTCATCTTCGTCCATCAACTCCCTAATTTTACGCGCTTCCCAATCTTTTCCGAAGAATGGATTGTAATCAAAAACTTCGGAAGCATGGCTCGTAACCCCAATGCCCCAACCCACTATAGGAAAAAGTGCCCACGGAAAGCCTGAATCTGATATGTAATTTAAATAAATAAATATGGGAACCATCATTAAATAAATAGTAAAATGAATGTAAAAACCCTTCAGCTTTTCCACACGTTTTTGGGCAAGTTTGTATTTTTTTTCTGAAATAAAGGTATCTGCTGTGTTCATAATTTTAATGTTTTCTGTTAGAATAGGTATCGCAACGCTAAACTCCTTTCGGTTTTCTTGAATGTTTACGGGGCGATCTGTTAAAAGTGCATATCTATCTCGAATATTTCGAAGCCCAACACCCGTACTTTCTTTTAAAACCTGTTTTGGCTGAATGTTGTTGGTTACAATTAAAGTCCCATTTTCTTCGGAAATGGTTATGTAAAGTTTCTTTGAAGGCATAACCTGATTGTGCTTCACGGCATTCTCCAGCAAAAGCTGAAGTGACAACGGAACTACTTTTGCCTGTGAGTTTTCCAATTTTGAAGGTTTTGTAAAAACAATACTATCTTCAAACCTTACGGCCAAAAGTGACATATAAAGTTCTGCGAATTTCAATTCTTCTTCTAGCGTTACTAGATCCTTGTTTTTCTGTTCCAAAACGTAACGATATACTTTGGAAAGTGCCGTTGTAAAACGGGTTGCCGCTTCTGGGTTTTCTTCAATTAAACTTGTAAGTACATTTAAACTATTAAAAAGAAAATGTGGGTCTAACTGATTTTTAAGTGCATCAAACTTTGCCGAAGCCGTTCCTGCTATTATTTTTTGCTCGGTTACTTTATTTTCTTGCTTATTTCTGTAATAATAAGCTGCGTAAAAAATTGCTGTAACCACTACTGAAATTAAGAACGAGATGTAATAATAACCCATCTGTTCTGCTTCAATAAATTCTAAAACTGATTTTTTTCCGACCACCGTTTCAATAAATATTCGGATTAAGAATAAGCTGGCTATAGTAATAGCAACTCCTCCAGCCACACCTTTTAATAAATTTTTCGGCTTAAAAGCTTGGTTTGGAAACCATTTAAGCAAATACCCAAAATAATAGGCATTCACCATATAAAGAACTATTGAATACAACTGGTTATAGAGAAAAGCAGTAAGCGCTTCATTTATACTAGAAAAAGTGTAACTGATTAAGTATTGTATTACTACCAAAACGATGAACACCAATACACCAACAAAAAATGCTTTTCCGAAATCTTTTAAAATGCGCATCAGATTATTTTTTGCCACGAATTCACGAATAAATTTTTATTAGTGAATTCATGGCTTTGATTAATTATTTACAGCTTTCTACTTGAATTTGCTTAGCTCTTTCTTCACCATATGTTGGATAAAACTCGCCTGCTGGTTTAAAAGTAGCAAAAAGATCTATGGCTCGTTGAATATCTTTGCAATAAGGCTCTATTGATTGGCCGAAGTATTTAGCACCGCCAATATCCCACTCTGCTTTTGCTAAAATTATTCGTGGGTTGTTTGGTGCCAATGCCAATGCTTTGTTTAAAAGCTCAGTTGCTTTCGCAGAATAAGTCATTCCGTATTGCTGACCGTCAAAAACTATCCAGGCTGTGTATAGATTTGCCTGTAAAACCAACAAATCGGGATTGCCGTTTGAAATTGCTGTTGCATCATTAATGAAATTCTGTGCTTTGTCCAGCTGAGCTTTCAACTTGGCTCCGTCCTTTTCAGAAAAACTGTTGATTACGTTAATTTGCGCAACGTAGTAAGGCGGCAACCAATTATCTGTTTCTGCCGTTGCAATGCGTTCAAAAACATTGGCGGCTTCCCAAGATTTGTCTTCTTGCCAAAGCTTAAATGCCTTTTGCATTCCTTGTTGGTACTTTGTGGGTGCGGCATCTGTGGTTGTAGTGGCGGTGTCAGTCTGGGCTTGCATTACCAAAGCAGTAAAGAGGAAAGTAAGATAAGTGAGTGCGTTTTGCATGGTTTTTAATTTATAGATTATTACTATTTTTTATTGTTGTTCAAATTTCCTTTAAAATATTTCTTCTGAAAAAATTTAGAAACCCAACTGTTGATTTTTACTACTGAATTGTGACTTCGTCCAATCTTTCATATAGTTTATGAGCTTCCGTCATCAAACTATAAATTATCCAACTGATTATCCTTCCCATCGGTACTAATGGTCCAAAAGAAACCTACAAAAAAGAACTGATCTGCCGCTGGGCGAAGTTCTCTTCGGGCAAAATTTCCGTTAACATCGGGTGCGTTTGCATATTGAAAACCATTCACATTATTGAAAGCCAAAGCATTGTTTACTGAAACATATAAAATCTTTTGTGGCGATAGTAAATATGCCCAATTTAAACTTATACTGTTATAATCTTTTGTTTTACTTTGAAGAAAGCCAGGTTTGTTTAAATCTGTATAGCTACGGCCACTTCCATATTGGTAGTTGAAACCTATTTGGCTCTTCCAATCGTCTATCCAATATTTTCCTACTACTGAAATATTATGCGTGCTTGCAAAGTCTGGCGTGGCTTCAATTGGGTAATTTTTATACTTTCGTTCGGTATCTAAATAGGAATAGCTTACCCAGTAATCAATGTTCTTTAAGCTTTCATTGTCACGCCAAAATATATCTAAACCTTGAGCGTAACCATTGCCATTGTTAGTAAATGTGCTGTTTACATCTGGCAATTCATCATTATAGGTTACTAGGTTGCTGTATTGTTTTCTATACACTTCTGCGCGAAATATTCGGTTGTTTGCTGAATATTGATAGTTCATTATATAGTGTTGTGTGTGTTGGGCTTCTACATTATTTGTGAATTTTAAAATTTCACTTTCTGGCTGTTGAAAGAAATCGCCGTAGGCCAATGATAGCTGACTACTTTTCCCAGTTTTATAGGCGAATGAAACCCTTGGCGAAACCGTAAATTCTTTAAACAACTCGCTATACTCACCACGAACGCCCAGTTTTAAAGCTAGTTTTCGTGAAAAAATTATATCCGCTTCGGTAAAAGCTGCCGAAATATTATTGTTGTAACCAAGTTTTACCCCAAAATTGGGTTCGTCATAATTTTCATTGAAATCTGTAACAAACTGTTCTGCTCCAAAATTCAATTTAAAACGATTGCTGAAGCGTTTTTTCAACTTCACTTTAAAGTGTGCTGAATTTTCAACATCTTTTATATCAGCTTCGTCAATACCAACTTTGGTGTTTTCATAGGTATAACTTCCGCCAGCGAAAAGGATCCAATCATCATTCAGCAATTCGCTATAACTGGCGTTTGTGTAGAAATTTTTATTGTTCAATTTAAAATGCACACCTTCAGCCTGGTTGATGTCTTCCTGTGTAAGTTCAAAGTTTGAAGTATCAAACGCACCGTAAATTTTCAGCAACCCACCCCCTATTTTCTGACGAAAAACTGCTTCGCCTGAAGCTGTTTCAAAAGGTTTTTGCCAATCGTTTCTATCAGGAAATAATGCGGTGTATGGTGCAAGATTTATGTATGAAGCATTCAAACTTAAAGAAGAATTTTTCCACTTTTCAGTATGCCCTAAGCCTCCACCAACAGTCATAATGGCGATATCGGTTTTTTCTTGATCGGGTTCGTCTATGGTATTTAAAAGTAAAACTGAGGATAGTGCTTGCCCATATTCAGCAGAATAACCTCCTGTAGAAAACGTGATGCCATCAAAAAGAAACGGGCTATAGCGTCCGCGAGTTGGAATATTGTTAGCTGTTGGACTATAAGGTGTAAAAACCCGAATGCCGTCTATAAATATTTGGGCTTCGCCAGCATCACCTCCACGAACAAAAAGACGTCCATCTTCTGCAACAGTTGTCGTTCCTGGCAAGGTTTGTAATGCTCCCACAAAATCGCCCAATGCGCCTGCGGTTGTTACAATGTCTAAAGGTTTTAAAACCGAAATTTTACTGTTGTCGCACGCAGAAAACGAACCTGCAGAAATTGTTACGGTTTCCAAAGAATTCACATCGTCTCGAAGTACAATTTTTAGACTCTTCATTTTTGAAACATCGTCTGTTATTTCATACGTTTCAAAAGAAACGTATGAAATAATCAAATTCTGTGTACCAGTTTCAGTAGTTTCAAAAGAAAAACTTCCGTTGGCGTCTGAAGTGCTTCCGTCGTAAGCACCTTCCAAATACACGTTGGCACCAATAACTGGGGTGCCATTAGAATCGTTTACTGTTCCCGAAACAGTATTTTGCGCCAAAAGCAAAGAAGGAAAAATGGCGAGTAAAAAAGTAATGACTGAAATTTTCATGGGTTAGTTGATTTTTATTTTCAGGTCAAAGATTAAACTTCAATGTGCTTTTTAAGAAAAAAATAAGCTGAGTTGTAAAATATGAATACTCAATTGTAATCTTTGGCTAATTACAATATAAATTTAAGGAAGAAATGTAAAAATTGTATCTTCGAGTGAGTCGTTGAATTTTTGAATTATATCTAAACTCATCAACTTTAAACTAATAAACTTCTAAACTCTTTCAATTATGAAAACAGACAATTACACAAAAATAATCCTAACAATTATTGCTATTTGCCTTACCATTAATGTGGTGAAGGATTTTGATATAATCCCTTCTACCTACGCTTCAGACAAAAATGAAACCAAAATTGTAAACCAAGTTATTGATGTGCGATTAGTAGATATTAATACTTCCGACGAACTAAATGTAAATTTAAAAGGGGTTGATACTTATGATGAAGTAAAAGTTAATCTTAAAAAGATTGAAACCTCGGATGTATTGGATGTAAATATTAAAGAAGTTGGCGGTAGTTGGCTGTCAAGTGGAGGACCTGTTCTGGTACAGCTTAAAAAATAATAAATGCATTTATATACTCACTGCAGATAGGAACCCGAAAAATCGGGTTTAATAATTTGAAAATTATCTAAGAGTATT
>CAZFUX010000069.1:0-11301 GCA_964522085.1 uncultured Aequorivita sp. | reverse complement strand
TTTCAAATTATTAAACCCGATTTTTCGGGTTCCTATGTGTAGTGAGTATATTTGCATTTTAATGGACAGATTGAACATCTCTAATAGAGTTAGATCTTAAGTTTAAAAATTAATCCTTTATGTTTCAGTAAATTTGTACTTTTCTAGTAATATTTTATCTGAAATGAAATACAGTTTCCTATTTATTCTCTTTCTTATATTGGCAACCTCCTGCCAGTTTTTTGAGACCGAAAAAGTTTCTTCAGAAAAAATATATAGCGAGGAAATGCAAACAATAAATTGGAAAGATGTTGACAGCTATCCATCCTTTACAAACTGCGATAAAACCCTTGAAAAACCCGAGCAAAAAGATTGTTTTATCAGCACCATAAGCACCCAAGTTTATAAATCTATCAACGACGAAGGTATCGTTGCTACACGTGATATTTATGATACAGTTAGTGTGAATTTTGAAGTTAGTAAGGATGGTAAATTATCCATTATTGAAATAAAAATGGACACGTTACTACAAAAGGAATTCCCTATTCTTGAAGCATGGTTATTGCAAAGTATAGACTCTTTAAAACCCGTTGCGCCAGCCTATAAACGTGGCATTCCTATTAAAACCCAATTTACATTGCCTGTTATAATTCGAACAAATTAATATTGTTTCACACTGTTATTGATTTAATTAAAACGGCGTCCTTTCCAAGAATAATTTCCGCGCAAGCTTCCCATTACTACTAAAAGTGTTATTATCGCATAAACAATGGTTTGCAAGATAAAATTGTAAAGTGAAAATTTTACTTTAAAAAATGCTCCAGTTTGTTGTATAACCAAATAATCAGTAATTATTTTGAAGCAAAAAAAGGTTGTGTAAAAGATAAAATTTTCAGAATTATAAATCATTAAAAAGGGAATTGCCAAAACTGAAATGTTCACAAAAAACACAAGCATTCCCAATAAAAGTGAAGCATTGTTTTTCTGTTTAGAAGTTTTTGAAGCCCAACGAATTCTTTGGTTTATAGCGTTTTTCCAAGATTTTTGTGGTTTGGTTGAAACAATTGCTTCTTCAGATTTTAAAAACTGAACTTGATCAGAAAATGCTTTTTTCATCTTTTCTAAAAGAAAAATATCGTCGCCGCTAGCAATGTGATTGTTGCCTTCAAAACCATTCACTTTCAAAAAAGCATTTTTGGAATATGCTAAGTTTGCACCGTTACTCAACAATGGATTATTGAAACAAAAACTACCAATAGTAACTACCTGCAAACTTAAGCCATCCAATTGCTGAAAATTTTCAATAAAACTTCCGTTGTTTTCATAAATAACAGGACCGCAAATCATTACTAGATTGTTTCGCTGAATAAAAGCATCCAATGTTTTCAACCATTTTTTTTTCAATTCGCAATCAGCATCGGTCGTGACAATCCATTCGAAGTTTGAATTTTTTATAGCTTCGGAAATGGCGTCTTTTTTAGGCGAAGCGGAAACACGATTATTTTGAAATAGTTTCATTGAAAACCTACTGTTTTCAATTGCAGTAAGAATTATTTTTTCTGAAATATCTTCGGAAGCATCGTTTATAAAAATAACCTCAAAAAGGTGTGGAGAATAATTTAGTTGTTCAATAGTTTTTAGAAGATTGGGAAGATTTTCAGCTTCGTTTCTAAAAGGAATTATAACGCTGAAACGTGTTTTGGGTTTTACTTCCTTTGAAGAAAAAACCGGCACTTTTTTAAATCCATAAACCAACCCCATCATACAAACAAAGTAGCTGGCAAAAAGAATTATTAAAACCCAAATCATCGGGTTGCGGGTTGGTAAGTGAGTACAAAATAACTTCCCATAAGTGAAGGAATTACAAAGTTGAAAAGCCACATAGCAAGCACGGTCGATAAAACAATTAACTCTGGAACTCCGGCAAAAGAAAATAGCCAAACCGCAACGCCACCACGAATTACAACATCAAAAATAAAAAGTGTTGGCAGTATTGAAACCAGTAAATACATTGCGAAAATTAATGGCATAGCTTCAAAAAAAGCAATGTTTGCGCCAAAAAAAAGAAACAAGCCGTAAAACATGCCGCTAAAAAGTATATATCGAACTGTTGAAAAAAGTATCGTTTTACCTTTTATTTTAAACGGAATATTTCTCAAAAAATCCATTGTTTTTGAAATCGAAAAGCCCTTTAATATTAGTTCCTTTTCTTTAAAATAAAAAGCAATTGCGAAAAGTAAGATTAGTCCAATTCCAAAGTAGCAAAGTGTTGTGATTGAAAAATTAATATTGAAATTCTTTAATAAATAAAGCAATCCAAAAACTCCAAAAAAGATCGTAACCAGCATTTGTGCCGCACCAGAAATGAAATTGAGCAAAAGTATTTTTTTTCGTTTTCGGCTTTCAAAGAAAAGTGCTTTTGCACCATATTCACCAATTCTATTTGGCGTTGCTAAGGAAACTGTTAATGAAGCCAAGCTTTGTTTTAAAGCAGTTTTAAAGTCAATTTTTTCAGTAGAAGAAACCAAGGTTTGCCATTTCAAAATTTCAAAAAACCAATTGGCAGAAGCTAAAATTAGAAAAAGCAGTAAATAATATCCTGAAATAATTCCTTTAGATAAAATAATAGTCATAAACTCACTGAAATATAATGCATCATTATTTTTCAGTTTATAAAAAATATACCCAAAAGTTACGGCAAGCACCAAAACTTTGACTGTTACAAGTAGATATTGTTTAGTTTTGTGCGGTAGGGCAATCATTGTGCTAAAATACTAATTCCTACGAAAGCAGGAATCTCTTTGTAATGCAAACCAAAACAGAAAAAATAATCTTAGGTATAGATCCTGGAACTACAATTATGGGTTTCGGGCTCATAAAAGTGGTTGGTAAACAAATGCAATTTTTGCAACTAAACGAATTGCAACTAAAAAAATACGACGATCATTACCTAAAACTAAAGCTAATTTTTGAACGCACTATAGAATTGATTGATACCCACAATCCAGACGAAATTGCCATTGAAGCACCTTTCTTCGGAAAAAACGTACAATCTATGCTAAAGTTAGGCAGAGCACAAGGAGTTGCAATGGCAGCCGGACTTTCTAGAGAAATACCAATTACCGAATATTCACCAAAAAAAATAAAAATGGCTATTACTGGTAGTGGAAATGCAAGCAAAGAGCAAGTAGCTAAAATATTGCAAAGCCTTTTAGGTTTAAAAGAACTCCCAAAAAATTTAGATAGCACCGACGGTCTGGCTGCGGCCGTTTGCCATTTTTACAATATGGGTAAAATTGAGGTTGGTAAAAGCTACACCGGTTGGGCAGCTTTTGTAAAACAGAATGAAGATCGAGTGAAATAGTAGTGCTCAGTTGCAGTTGGTGCTTCCGCTCTGCAACCGATGAGAACATTGATGCTTTTTCTTGGTCACCGAGCGGAGTCGAGGCATTAATTTCGAGAAATCCAGTCTTCCACAATATGAACAATTTCTTTGTTTTCTTGTAAATGGATAATCTGCAAATCAATTTTTCGTTTTAATTCACTTCCAATAGGAAAAACAAAACCATAATATTGGGGTTCAATTTTTTTCTTACTCAATACGTATTCGTCTTTTTTATCGGCTCCGAAAACATATTCTAACGGAATTTGATCATAAATTAAAGCATCTACTTTTTTGTCCAAAAGCATTTTATAGCCTTCAGAAACAGTATGGACTGCTATTGGCGTACCATCTACATTATGTACACGATCCATAATTTTTTTATAGTCGGGCACGGCAACTTTTTTGCCTTCCAATTGTTGCATGCTTGTAATCGTAATGTCTTCACGCAAGGTCATAGATAGTGTGGTAGCTATTCCTGCTACGAAGGAGGTTGCTAAGATTAAAGAGATAATCATCCACGAGCCCATTACCACTCTTCCAGCAGGAGTTCGTGGTGCATAATCTCCATAACCAACGGTTGTCATTGTTACAATTGCCAACCATATGCCCGAACCAACGCCCTGGTGCATATTTTTGCCGTAATCGTCTTTATATTTTCGCCCTTCTACCGCCCAAAACAAAAAACCAACAATGGTAAGTACTAACAGAAGACCGAGCACTCCATAAAGAAACGTTTTTGAGAAGATCGGACTCACTTTATCCCAAAATGTCAATTCCTGAATAGGCGCCAAAATCGCCATTTCGGTATCGTAGTAAGGTTGCGAAAAAGCAATTTCTTCAGCACGTTCCATATTTATTGTTGTTGGACCAATCAAAATATCTATTTCGTGGTTTTTGGCGGCAATTATACCTTCTTCCACCGAAGAGAATTCGTGGTAAGCATACTGTAGATCGAGGTTGAATGCAATTTCTTTCCAAATATCAAAAACAATTCCATCTTCTTTATCATTGTGCATTACAAAAGGTGCTGAACCAGCATAGCCAACTCGTATGTTTTGCGCATCTTTTTGACCATAAAAAATCATAGAACATAAAAGAAAACTGAATAATAAAAAATGTCGCATTATTTGTTTGAATTAATTCAGGTTTTCTTTTTAATTGAAGTAGCCCGATTTCGGTAAAAATAATAACTAATTTTGATGACTTACTAAATTTATGACTTTTTTGCCGAAGACACCCACTTTTGAAAACGATTCATTTCTTTAATTATGAAGAAACATTCAGAACATAGTATAAGCGGAGGAGGAATATACATTCACATTCCGTTTTGTAAACAAGCCTGCCATTATTGCGATTTTCACTTCTCCACTTCTTTGAAGAAAAAAGATGAATTAGTCAATGCACTTTGCAAAGAATTAATACTTCGAAAAGATGAAATAGACGGCGAAATTGAAACCATATATTTTGGCGGTGGAACTCCAAGCTTACTTACTTCGGAAGAATTACAACAGATTTTTGAGACTGTATATAAAAATTATAAAATAGCCGAAAACCCAGAAATAACACTTGAAGCTAACCCTGACGACCTTTCACATTCAGAAATTCAGAAATTCAGAAATTCAAAGATTAACCGTTTAAGCATAGGCATACAATCCTTTTTTGAAGAAGATTTAAAGCTAATGAACCGTGCTCACAACGCAACCGAAGCATTGGATTGTATAAAACAAGCGAAGCAATATTTTGAAAATATAAGTATCGATTTAATCTACGGAATTCCAGGAATGAGCAATGAACGCTGGAATAAAAATCTTGAAATTGCATTAAATTTAGATGTGCCGCATCTTTCGTGTTATGCTTTAACGGTAGAACCGAAAACAGCGTTAAAAAAATTCATTGATAAAGGAATTATACCAGCAGTTGATGAGGAAGCTGCAAAAGAGCATTATGAAATCTTAGTTGAAGAAACAGAAAAAGCAGATTTCGATAATTACGAATTTTCAAATTTTGGAAAAACGGGTTTTCATTCTAGAAATAATACAGCATATTGGGAAGGCAAACCTTATATTGGTATAGGCCCATCAGCGCATAGTTACAATGGCAAATCACGAAGTTGGAATGTTGCAAACAATACGAAATATATAAAAAGTATTGAAGTAGGTGAGTTGTCTTCAGAAATGGAAAACCTTTCAAAAGAAGACCGATATAACGAATATATTATGACTGGTCTGCGAACCAAAAAAGGTGTTTCGCTAGAAAAAATAGAAAATGAATTTGGGAAGGATTTTTTAGAATATCTTTTGGAACAGGCTTCGATTCATTTAAAAAATGAATTGTTAACTCTCGAAAATCAGACTTTAAAAGTTTTAAAAAAAGGAAAATTTTTGAGTGATGGCATTGCGAGCGATTTGTTTTACGTTGAGACCTAACAGGTCTCAAAGACCTGTTAGGTCTGTTATTATTGTATCTTTATTTCTTCAAAATTTACAAATGAAAACAACTATTGAAATAAACAACCAAACTATAAAAGTTGATCTTTCCAAACCCTTAGATATCTCAATCCCTTTGCAGGCTTCGGAAGAAAATCCGCTGGCTTGGTATCAATCAAAACCTACAATTGAACCTGTAACAATGGGAGATTGGACGGGGAAAGTTTCGGAAGGTGGTTCAGTCAATTTTAATAATGTGTTTTTCAATCCGCACGCTCACGGTACACATACCGAGTGTTTCGGGCATATTTCAGAAAAATTTCATTCCGTAAACGACGCCTTAAAAACTTTCTTTTTTTTAGTTGAAGTAATTTCAGTAAAACCCATAAAAATTGGTGGCGACTCAATTATTTCCGAAGAAAGTATTACAAAAGCCTTACATGAAAAAACACCTGAAGCGGTTATTATTAGGACACTCCCCAACACTTTAGAAAAAAAATCAAAGCATTGGTCAGATACTAATTGGCCGTTTCTTCATGAAAAAGCAGCTTTGTTTTTGAGAGAAATAGGTGTAAAGCATTTGTTAATAGATCTTCCTTCGGTTGACCAAGAAAGAGACGAAGGCAAGCTTTTAGCGCACAAAGCATTTTGGAATTATCCCGAAAAACCCCGAGAAGATTGTACAATTACAGAACTAATATACGTTCTGGATTCAATCATAGACGGCGCCTATTTGCTTAATTTACAGATGGCGTCCTTTCATAACGACGCTTCGCCAAGTAAACCGGTACTCTATAAAATTATTTAATAATGGAAACAACTTTAAAAATTGAAGAATTAGCACAATTCATTTTAGGAATCGTACTATTCAGCCAACTCAATTATACTTGGTGGTGGTTTCCTGCTTTATTACTTACACCAGATATTGGCGCAATCGGATATTTAATTAACACAAAAGTTGGTGCAATTATTTATAATTTATTTCACAATAAAACCATTGCAATTGCTATTGGATTGTGGGGTTTTTACTTCGATAATTCGGTATTAATTTTAATAGGTGTAATTTTGTTTTCTTACGCTGCGTTCGATAGAATTTTAGGGTATGGTCTAAAATATCCGGATAGTTTTAAGAACACGCATTTAGGTAAAATTGGGAAATAACGGTATGGAATATCTTTTTATAGGTTTGGCGGTTGGCGCCATTTTGGCTTACTTTCTTTTTGCACGCTTTAGCGGTGTTCGTAAGCGAGAAAAGGTGAATACCCAATCTGTTATTTTGATGGAAAAAATTCGTAGCGTTTGTAAATTTATCACTGTGGAAGGCGATTTTTCTGAAATTTTCCATTACGAAAATGTAAAAGATAAATGGCTTAACCTCTTATTAGGAAAAAAGAAGGCTTTGATTCTTATTGAAGCAAAAGCGCATATTGGTTTCGATCTTACCAAAGTAAAAATGAATGCTGATACTAAAAACAGAACTATAATCTTAACCAATTTTCCACAGCCCGAATTGCTAACTATTGAAACCGATTTTAAATATTATGACAAGCGCGAAGGCTGGGCAAATCCTTTTACAGCGACAGATTTAACCGAAATAAATCAAGAAGCCAAAAAGCACATAATAGATAAAATTCCTGAAACAGATTTGTTTAATGAAGCCTCAAAACAGGCTTTGGAAACTATTCAACTTATGGAAACACTTGTGGAAACGATTAATTGGAAGTTAGATTATTCGGCACTTTACACTTCAGATTCCCTACTTGCTGGCAAGCAGGAAAGACCAAAGTTAAAAAAATGAACATAGAAGAATTTAGAGAATATTGCATCGCCAAAAAAGCAGTAACCGAATCTTTTCCGTTTGATGATAAAACCCTTGTTTTTAAAGTGATGGGTAAAATGTTTGCTTTAACAAGTGTAGCCGTTCATCCAGCAACTGCCAATTTAAAATGCAATCCCGAACGTGCTATCGAACTGCGCGAAGAATACGACGGATTAATATTTCCAGGATATCATATGAGCAAAGTTCACTGGAACACTGTAGAAATTGAAAAAAACATACTTCACAATTTAATTATAGAATTGATAGATCATTCCTACAATTTGGTTGTAAAAGGACTAACTAAAAAACTTCAGGCAGAACTTGCCAACCTCTAAGTTCACGACAACTACAAATTAAAACGAACAAGTTTTCGAAACCTGTTAGTAATAAAAAAAGCCAATGTACAAACCTTCAGATTTTTATAAACAACAGATTAAAATTCATTCAGAAGCCTTACAAATTTTAAAGCGTAAACTCGCCGTTTTCAGTACCATTCGGCTTATTGTATTTTTGCTTGCTTGTTTTGGCGTGTATTTTTTCTTTGGAAATGCGAAAATTGTGATTCCAATTATTGTTTTGGGCATTACTGTTTTTATCTATTTAGTTACAAAACATAGTGCATTACAATACCAGCGCGATCTTAAAAAAGCGTTGATCACTCAAAATGAAACTGAATTACAAGTTTTAGAGCGAGCATTTCATCATTTGCCTTCTGGCGAAAAATATAAAGATCCACTTCATTTTTACAGTCAAGATATTGATCTTTTTGGTCGTGGTTCCATATTTCAATATTTGAATAGAACTGCTTTAGAAAGTGGCTCCGATTTTTTGGCGAAATTGTTCACTGAAAATGAAATTACTAATATTCCAGGAAAGCAAAAAGCCGTCGAAGAAATTTCAGAAAAACCTGAATGGCGCCAGCAGTTTTCAGCGATTGCTTCCTTAGTAAAAACTGAAGTTTCTGCAACCGAAGTTACAAATTGGCTAAAAGACTATAAAACCTTTGTTCCAAAATGGATAAAACCCGTTGCATTAATTTTTTCAGCAATTTCCGTGGGATTGATTGTGTTGAATTATTTAGATATGATTTCAGGATATGCCGTTGCCGGATGGTTCTTTTTAGGGATTGCAATTTCAGGAAGATATCTAAAAAAAGTAAACGATCTTTCTTCGCACACATCAAAAATACAAAGTACTTTTGAGCAGTTTCATAAGCTTATTTTAGAAATTGAAACACAAGATTTTTCCTCAGATTTACTTTCACAGAAAAAAAATCTAATTGTAATTTCTTCAACGAATGCCTCTGCCATTTTAAAGAAATTTGCTAAACATTTAGACGCTTTAGACCAACGCAGCAATATGCTCATCGGGTTTATTGCAAACGGGTTTATGCTTCGCGATTTGCGACAGAGTTACAATATTGAATTATGGATTGAGGCACACAAAGAAAGAGTGCCTTTGTGGTTTGACGTAATTACGTTTTTCGATGCATACAGTAGTTTGGGTAATTTCAAATTCAATCATCCAAACTATATTTTTCCTGAAATAAATGATAAAGTACCAGTATTAAAAGTGAAAGGAGCTGGACACCCTTTATTGAATGAATCGACAATGGTTCGCAATGATTTTCAAATTAATTCAGAAGAATTTTTCATTGTTACAGGTGCAAATATGGCAGGGAAAAGTACATTTTTAAGAACCGTTTCCCTTCAAATTGTAATGGGGAATATCGGTCTGCCAGTTTCTGCTGAAAAAGCCGAATACAACCCTATAAAACTAATCACGAGTATGCGAACTACCGATAGTTTAACGGATGATGAGTCGTACTTTTTTAGTGAATTAAAACGCCTTAAATTTATTGTTGACGAAATAAAAACCGATCGTTATTTTATAATTTTAGATGAAATTTTAAAAGGAACAAACAGCACAGACAAAGCCATCGGCTCCCGAAAATTTGTTGAAAAACTTGTAGCGAGTAATTCCACAGGAATTATTGCAACCCACGATTTAAGTTTATGCGTTGCCGCTGAAGAAATGGAAGAAGTAAAAAACTTCTATTTCGATGCAGTAATTGAAAACGACGAACTTTTTTTCGATTACACCTTCAAACCTGGAATTTGCCAAAACATGAACGCTTCTTTTTTGCTTAAAAAAATGCAGATTGTAGACTAATTTTTCAAAATGGATTCAGTTACACAAATAGTTTTAGGCGCTGCGGTTGGTGAAGCGGTTTTAGGTAAAAAAATAGGCAACAAAGCAATGGTTTTGGGTGCCATTGCAGGAACGATTCCAGATTTGGACGTGATTGCAAATTATTTTACCGATACAGTTTCGGCATTAGAAATTCATCGTGGCTTTACACATTCCATTGTATTCGCAATGGTTTTTGGGTTGCTTTTTGGATTGCTACTCTCGCTTTGGGATAAGCGGGCAGGACTAAAAGATTGGTTTTGGTTTTGGTTTCTGTGTTTTGTAACACATCCTTTGTTGGACGCCCACACCACTTGGGGCACGCAGCTTTTTTGGCCACTGGATCTTCGGTTGGCGTATAAGAATATTTTCGTCATCGATCCACTTTACACCCTGCCATTTCTAGTGTTTTTGATTTTGGCGATGCTTCAGAAAAGAGGAAGTATTAAAAGACGAAAATTCAATAATCTAGGTTTGATTGTGAGTAGTTCTTATATGGTGCTAACATTAATTTTAAAAGGAATTACATTTTTTAAGTTTGAAAACACGTTGAATAATCAAAATATTGCATATTCTGAAATACAAACAAAACCAAGTCCATTTAATACAATTCTTTGGACAGCAAATGTGGAAACAGAAGACGCCTTTTTAATTGGTGATTATTCTTTTTTTGATTCGCAACCAATTAAGTTTTTTGCAAATCCGAAAAACCATGAAGCATTGGGAGGTTTAAAAGAGGATGAAAAAGTAAAACGGCTTATCAACATTACACAAGGTTGGTACACTATTTCTGAAAAAGAAAATGGAATTTACTTAAACGATCTTCGTTTTGGAAAGATGAGTGTTGACCAAAGCGTAGATAAATACGCATTCAGTTTTCTTATTGAAAAAGAAAATAATGAAGTGACGATTACTGAAGAGCCCAAAAACACAGGAGACGCCAAAAATTTACTTTCCGATCTGTGGAAACGAATTAAAGGTAACTAGCAACTCAAATCTGCGATAATTTTCCATTCACCTTCAGTTTTTCGGAAGATAATCAAGAAAACACCGTTTGCATTTCCCACATCCCGAACCAAATGGAATTGACCCATTATGTAATATGAATTTTCTTCAATTTTAGTAATTGCATCAATCGTGAATTTTAAGGTTCCTGTGTATTCTTTTGAAGGATATCCTTTTTTATAATTATCCAGCGTCTTTTGCCAACCGCTAGTAACTCCCTTACTTCCGTAAAATTTTAAAGAATCGCTTTTCCAATACCCTTGCATAAAACCTTCAAGATCGTTTTGGTTCCATGCGTTTTCTTGTGTTTTCAAAACAGAAATAATCGCTTTTTTATCAGCAGCTTCGGTTTGGGAAACGGAGTTTATCGTAGTAATTAAGCAGAAAAGCAAAAGTAGTTTTTTCATGGTAGTTGGTTTGTATCCTCGAGTCCAGTCGAGAGGTTATACTCACTCCATTTAGGTTTTCGGGAATCCAAGATTTCACTACCTAAATTA
>CAZFUX010000068.1:0-11414 GCA_964522085.1 uncultured Aequorivita sp. | reverse complement strand
ACTTTGTGGAACAAAATTCCCTTTCTCTTTTTTAAACGTTTAGGACGCTATTGTTCCTAAAATAACAATTGAAGTACCAATATTTTTAGATGTATTGGTAACGGTAGCAACCGAAGTTGGCTTGTTTTGGCAAGCGAGGATAATAAACAGCACGAATATGTAGCTATAGAATTTTACAAATTTGGATTTTGAAAATGTTATCATAACAGTAAATATAGTTAAATGCAGTTTTATTGGGAGGGTAATAAAAAAATCAAAACCAAGAAAAAATGTGATTTTTTAGAGACATATTTATTCAAAATTGGACTTTAGCACTAAATACCAAAGCAAAGCTGCCCAAAGCCAAAGCATAAATACATAAAAGAGGCGAAGAAAAATTTTAGAATTAATTAAACGTGAAATATAATGCCAGGCAATTCCTGCAAAAACAAAACCAAACGCCCAAACCATTCCAACACAAATCATAGCTGGCCAAACTACCAAACCCAATCGCCATGCCAATCATTGAGATCTGGATAGCTTGTAAATAAAAATGAAACTGGATAATAGAGCAATGCTCCCAAAAGCCCCATACTCATAAGGCCTAAGCCTAAAATAATAAAAAAAGCAATTATTGAAAATTTAGTGGTGTATGACAAGCGTTTTCAGAAATCGAGCATATTTTAAGTTATTAACTGCGTTATTAGATTTAACCTAGCAAATCATTCAATAAGCTTAATTTCAATAACTTTCCGAATACTTTTTAAAACTCTCCAAAATTGCCTGCCAACCCCCGCGCTGTATTTGTAAAGGGTTACTGCTTTCTGCAATAATTTTGGTGGCGTTCATTATTGTACTTTTTAAAGGGAAGTGAATTAAATCAAAAACAATAAATTTTTTAAAATTGAAAGTTTCAAACTAAATCATTTCAGTTTAAGTAAAAAAAAGAGCGACCCAAAAAGGGCCGCTCCGTTTAAAAGCTCATTTTAACCAAATATTAAAGCTTTAAAGAATTTGGTGTGATTGGGGAATCACTTAACCAAATTCAATTGCTAAAATAGCATAATTAATATGGTTAACCAATTCTATTTCTTAACCTTAACTTGGTTTAACATAATTTAAGACAAGTATAACGTCTTTCGGTATTTATTTTGAAAAATTCAGCAATAGCTTGCGATTTACCTCATGTACTCCATCAAAAACTTTAATATGTAATCGTTCTTTAAAAATCTCACTTCCTTTTAATTGCTCTTCGGTTTTTCGAGCTTCAGTTATATATTGATCTTTATCGCCGTAAAGATAAATAACTTCTGTTGAAGGTTTCAGAAATTCAAAATCTGACGGTTGTAATTCTTTTGGAATTCCGCCCGAATGCAAGATCAGCTTTTCACACTGTATTTTTCGGCTTGCAACCCATCGTGTGGCTATAGAAACACCTTGTGAATAGCCTAAAACAATTAGGTTTGGAGTGGTATCTGAAATTTCGTTTTTAAAAACAGCATCTACATACTTTAATATGTTTTCAGTCTCCATTACAGTATTTTCACGTGTAAGCCAAGAGGCACCAACGTATTTAAAGGCTCTGTCTTGATAGTATTTTGAAGGTGCTTGGGGCGCAATAATGTAATTTTCTTCAGTATTTAATTCAGAAAAATACTTGATAAAATATTTACTCAAATAGCCCATTCCATGAAAAACGATCCAAACATTTTTAGTTTTTTTAGTTAACGGATTTAAGGTTGAATAAGTATTTATTGCACTATAGGAAGCTTCTTTTTCAGTACACATTTGTTGTATTCATTTTGTATTTTTACAAATGTAAACCAATAAGATGAAGTATACCAAAGACGAGATTATGGCAATTTCCAAAAAAATGTGCAAAAACACATTAATGGAAACGCTAGAAATAGAATTCACTGAAGTGGGTGACGACTTTTTAATAGCCCGGATGCCAGTAACCCCAAGAGTTCACCAACCCGATGGCGTTTTGCACGGTGGAGCTTCTGTTGCTTTAGCAGAAAGTGTAGGAAGTGCGGGAGCTTACTTCTTTTTAAATAATGATGAAATTGTTATTCGTGGGATTGAGATTGCCGCAAACCACGTAAAAAGTGTTCGTGATGGCTATGTTTATGCGCATGCAAGCATTGTTCATAAAGGGCGTACAACACAATTGTGGCAAATAAAAATAACGAATGATAAAGACGAACTCGTTTCATTACTAAAACTAACAACGCTTACCTTACCGAAACCCCACTAATGGATTTTAATTCAGTTTCTGAAAAAATTTCAAGGCATTTCATTGAAAAATTACCGTTTGTAATTTACTCATTGCTTGAAAGTAATAGTATTCAGGCGCTTTTTCAAAAGAATAATACATTACACACAGTTAAAGAGTTAAACGAATCTGGTTTTGTTCTAGCGCCTTTTGAGTATCAAAACTCAGCTTATTTTATTCCTGAAAATGAATCTGAAAGTATTCAAATTGATTTTATAAAAGAAGATTTTAAACTTTCTTCAGTTACCGTTTCAGAAGATATCATAGTTGAAAATGATTACATCAAACTTCTTAACAAAACAATTGAAACCATTGAAAATGGTGAAGCAAGCAAAATTGTAATTTCGCATCTGAAAGATTTTCAACTTCAAAATTTTTCAATTGAAAAGTTGCTGAAGCGTTTATTTTTAGCATATCCAACAGCTTTCAGATATATCTGGTTTCATCCTAAAACAGGATTGTGGTGTGGCGCTTCACCTGAAATTTTAGTAAAAACTGAAAATAACTCTTTTAAAACAATGGCTTTGGCTGGAACAAAGCCATATAGTAATGATGAAGCTACTACTTGGCGACCGAAAGAAAAGGATGAACAAAAACAGGTAACTGATATGATTGTAGGTAAGCTGAAATCGGTAAGTTCAACTTTAAATGTTTCAGATACTTATACTCACAAAGCTGGATCTTTATTACATATTAGGACAGATATTACAGGTAAATTGAACAGCGAAACTACTTTAACGGCTATAACCGAAGCACTTCATCCTACGCCAGCAGTTTGTGGGAATCCACAGCAATTTGCACAAAATTTTATTCTAAAAAATGAAGGCTACGCACGTGAATTTTACACTGGATTTTTAGGTCCAATAAATCAAACGGAATCCTCTGCAACGCTAATGGTAAACCTTCGTTGTATGAAAATTGAACAAAACAAAGCCCGAATTTTCGTTGGTGGTGGAATAACAAAAGATTCAAATCCAAAAGAAGAATGGCTAGAAACCCAAAATAAAATGCAAACGATGCTGCAAGTATTGCAGCCAATGCTATTTTATGAGGATTTTTAAAATTACGTAATTAATAGATTTGACAAAGGACTAAACGACATAAGACTAAAGAATTTTCATTCTCAATTTAAAAAGTAACTCCCAGATATAGTAAATTTAGTCGTACGTCCTAAGTCAAATTGTCTTACGTCTATTTACGGTTTTTAATCGGACAATCACTTAATATTATATAGCTCTTTGTACCTTTACAGCACATGAAATTCACCAATAAAATCCTCGCGCAAACCCTTATTCAGCGATGTTTGGATAAAGGTATTAACCACATTGTAATTTCTCCTGGATCGCGTAATGCGCCCTTAACCATAGGTTTTAGTGAACATTCAGATTTTAAATGTTTTAGTATTGTTGATGAACGTTGTGCGGCATTTTTTGCTCTCGGAATGGCACAACAAATAAAGAAACCTGTTGCTGTCGTTTGTACTTCGGGTTCAGCGCTTCTTAATTATTATCCGGCCGTTGCCGAGGCTTTTTATAGCGATATTCCGCTGGTTGTAATTTCTGCAGACAGACCTTTAAATAGAATTGATATTGGTGATGGACAAACCATTCGCCAAGAAAACGTTTTTAAAAATCATATTCTTTATAGTGCTAATTGTGTTGAAAGTGATGATTTTCAGGTGAAAAACGAAACCGAAATAAACGTTGCTTTAAACACAGCAATAGAGCTTAACGGACCAGTTCATATTAATATTCCTTTTTCAGAACCACTATATCACACAACCGATCAACAATTAGTTTGGCCACAAAATGTTGCGCCAAGAAAAGAAACTGAAACTTTACAAGAAGATTTAACACCGTTTGCAACGAAGTGGAATAATAGCAAACGCAAAATAATACTCGTTGGCGTATTACCACCAAATAGTTTGGAACAACGTTTTATAGACCAATTGGCACAAGATGAAAGTGTTTTAGTTTTAACGGAAACGACTTCAAACTTACACAATGAAAATTTTATTTCAGCGATAGACCAACTTATAACACCTTTATCTGAAGAAGAGTTTAAAAATCTGAAACCTGATATTTTGTTGAGTTTTGGAGGAATGATAGTGTCTAAGAGAATAAAAGCATTTTTACGAAGTTATTCGTCTATTGAACATTGGCATGTGGATTCTAAAAAAGCTTACGATACTTTTTTTGTACTGAAACATCACTTCAAAATTAATGTGAATAGTTTTTTAGCTAAATTTCTTCCGAAAACACTTTCTATTGAAAGTGAATATAAAAACCGTTGGCTTTCAGTAAAACAGCAAAGATTGCAACGTCACGAAACATATTTAAACGAGATTCCATATTCAGATTTAATGGTTTTTTCTGAAGTATATAAACAACTTCCTGAGCACATTCAGTTGCAGTTAAGTAATAGTGCCACAATAAGGTATGTGCAACTTTTTAATATTAAAATTTCGACTCAAGTATTTTGCAATCGCGGAACCAGTGGAATTGATGGAAGCACAAGTACAGCTATTGGCGCGGCTTTTAGTTCAAAACTACCCACGATTTTTATTACGGGCGACCTTAGTTTTTTCTATGATAGCAATGCACTTTGGAATAATTATATTCCGAAAAATTTTAAAATAATTGTAATTAATAATAGAGGAGGAGGCATTTTTAGAATACTTCCAGGTGAAAAAGATTCAAAAATTTTTGACACTTATTTTGAAACAAAGCACAATCTAAGCGCTAAACAGCTTTCTGAAATGTATGGTTTTAATTATGAAACAATTGATAAGAAAGAAGATTTAAAGGAAGGTTTAAGAAATTTCTTTTCTGAAAAAGGAGAACCTACTTTATTAGAAATCTTCACACCTTCGACTATAAATGATAGCGTGCTTTTGGATTACTTTAAGTTTATTTCATAAGATATTTATTTCCCATTTCAAATTTCTAACTTCCCATTTAAATAGTACCTTTGCAACTATGATAAAATTGGGTGAATACAATACTTTAGAGATTCTTCGGGAAACCGAACCGGGTCTATATTTGGGCGATGATGAGGAAAATGTGGTTCTTTTGCCACATAAATACAAACCAGAAGAATATGAAATTGGCGATGAAATATCAGTTTTCATTTATCTTGATAATGAAGAGCGTCCTATTGCCACAACGCTAGATCCTTTTCTTAAGCTTAATACTTTCGGTTACCTACATTGTAGCGATGTTACAGAATACGGTGCTTTTATGGATTGGGGCTTAGAAAAACAATTATTTGTTCCATTTAAAGAACAAGCACGCCCAATGAAAAAGGGTAATTGGTACATTGTGTATTTGTATATTGATGAAAAAACCACGCGTTTGGTGGGTTCAAGCAAAACAAATCACTTTCTTCAAAATGATACTTTAACTGTTGAATCGTATCAAGAAGTTGATATTTTAGTAACACATTTAACTGAAAAAGGCGCAAACGTAATTATAAACGGCGTTCATAAAGGATTAATTTATATAGAAGATATTTTTGAAGACATACGTACTGGCGACACCATGAAAGCCTTTGTGAAAAATATACGCCCCGACAATAAAATTGATTTAGTATTACAAAAGGTTGGCTACAAGAGTATTGAGCCAAATGCAACCTTTATTCGTGAAGAACTTGAAGCTGCTGGCGGTTTTTTACCACTACACGACAAATCTGACCCTGATAGCATTAAAAACCTGTTGGGAATGAGTAAAAAAAGTTTCAAAAAAGCAATTGGAACGCTTTACAAAGACAAGCAGATTAAGATTAAGGAAGACGGGATAGAACTACTGTGACGGCGTGCCATAAACTCCATAACCCACATAGAAACCGCTTCTTCGCTGCGGACGTTGATAAAAACCGTAGGAATATGGCATAAGCTCTGGTCTTAAATAAGCTCGTGATTCTTTATAAGCAATATTATTAACAGAAGTTGAACCATCTGCACTATACCTGCTATTACCTCCGTAAACACCATATTCTCTAGGATCTAAAGAAATTTTAATGTCAGATTTTATGTAGCTTTCGTTTGTGGCCATCGCGTCAAACATACTAACAGGTTGGCGGTAGTTTTCCTTATTCATTTTGAAAGAAGGAAGTTTATTTAATTTTTTTTCACTGAATTTAGAATTAAATGGGAGGGAAGCGGTTAATAAACTTTCGAGTTCGGGAAGTTTTACAAAATCTAATTTAAACTTATTGGTTTCAAAGTCTAGCTGTGCCGAGGTTATCAGTGGAAATAGTAAAAGAAGAAATAGCAATTTTTTCATTACGGCAAATATAACAAAAGTTGAGCCAAAAATTAGTCTTTAGTCGGTAGACGGTAGTTGTTAGAAAAAATTAACCTTTCCAGAGTATCATACCCTGAAAGGGTTGTACTATAAACTTAACTTTTTAGCGATACTCTTTGGTAGTGCATCTTTATGAACGGTAATGCTAATAGCCTTTAAACGCATATAGGCTTCGCTGAAATATACGTAACCGCCATTAGCAACACGGGTTTCGTCTGTGCCCCAACTGTTTTTTACTTTGTAATATTTTGTGCCGTTTTGGTCTTTAAGGACTCCTGTAATGTGCATTAAATGGTCATCAGTTGTGTCATAATTTTCAAACTCATCTTGACGATATTCTTGTGTTATTTTCTTTTCTAGATAAATACCTTGCAATGCTTTCACATTATTTTCGTCACTTTCAGGAATAATAGCCACGCCGTCTTTTGATGAAAATGTTCGTTCGCTTACGTCGCAATCTAATTCTACTGTATAACCATTTTCTACAGCATTGTCGATTGTTTGCATCATTTCATCTAAAGGTACATTGTTAAAACTACCATTACTCCAGTTATCTGGAATGTTCAAAGTAAATTTTGAATAGAAAGGTGCTTGTGTAAAACTGGTAATGTTTACATAGTCTTTCGGCTCAATTTTCGTCATTGCCAAAAACGTTTCTGGTGTGTATTGTTTGCCTCCATAGGTGAAATTAGTTACGTTATTACCTATATAAATATCTAAAACAGCATCAATTGCAGAACGCCATTTCTTACTCAGATTTTTACCGGGATTACTAACGTATGTTTTCACCATTGCTTCCAGTACGGCAACCATTTCGGCATGATTGTGTTTTGTTTCGCCAGCAAACATTCCGCTGAAAGCCACTTCGGGAACCAAACCGTATTTTTCTACGGAATTCATTACATCGTGCGCCAAGCCACCTTCGCTAAACTGCGCTTTGCCTTGCCGCATTACGTAGTTTTCAGCTTTTAAAGGATAGGTATTTCGCACTTGATACATTTCGCTTAAATCTATATTTTTTCCTGTAAGACGAATAATTTCACTTTCCAAAAACGAAGTACTGCTAAAACTCCAGCAAGTACCAGTACGTCCTTGGCTAATTACTGGCGTAGTTTCAAGGTCTGTAATGGTTGTAAATCTGTATGCTTCTTGGGCAGTTATGCTTAATGTGAAGAGAAATATGAGTGAAAGTAGAAAGTGTTTCATGATTGTTTGGAGTTTTTTATTTATAGTTTGTGGCTTTCAACGGTTAAACAACAAACCATAAACCACAAACAATTTATATCTTTGAAAACAAAAGTAACAAATATGACATCTCCCAACTGGAAAACCGTAAAAGAATATACAGATATAACCTATAAAAAAGGCGATGGCGTAGCACGAATTGCTTTTAACAGGCCTGATGTGCGCAATGCCTTTCGTCCTAAAACGACTGCTGAATTGTTGGATGCCTTTCACGACGCACAGGAAGATATTACAATTGGAGTGGTTTTACTTTCTGCTGAAGGACCTTCTTCTAAAGATGGTGTGTACAGTTTTTGCAGCGGAGGCGATCAAAAAGCGCGTGGCCATCAAGGATATGTGGGTGAAGATGGTTATCATCGTTTAAATATTTTGGACGTACAACGTTTAATTCGTTTTATGCCAAAAGCCGTTATTTGTGTAGTTCCGGGCTGGGCTGTTGGTGGCGGGCATAGTTTGCATGTGGTTTGCGATTTAACGCTGGCAAGCAAAGAACACGCAATATTTAAACAAACAGATGCCGATGTTACCAGTTTTGACGGTGGCTACGGAAGTGCTTATCTAGCCAAAATGGTAGGGCAGAAGCGAGCCCGCGAAATATTTTTCCTTGGAAGGAATTATACTGCGCAAGAAGCTTTTGAAATGGGAATGGTAAATGCCGTAATCCCACACGATGAACTTGAAGATACTGCATATGAATGGGCGCAGGAAATTCTTGCTAAAAGTCCAACTTCTATAAAAATGTTGAAATTCGCAATGAATTTAACAGACGACGGAATGGTGGGCCAACAAGTGTTTGCTGGTGAAGCAACAAGGCTTGCTTATATGACGGATGAAGCTAAGGAAGGGCGTGATGCTTTCCTTGAAAAGAGGAAACCTAATTTTAAAAAAGAGTGGTTACCGTAATGAAGTGTTCAGTATTCAGTGTTCAGTATTCAGTGTTCAGAAAAAAAATATAAAATATTCAAGTATTAATTGTAATGAGTAAAACATCTAAACTTCGTAATATCTGGTATTCGCTTTCTTCAGGGCAGCGATTTTTTATTAGACGGCTGTATTATCTGCCTCAAGACACTTGGGATAGTGTTAGTGGGAAACGCCATAAATACGTGCCACCGCGCGGTTATATTTATACAGGCTCACCAGCTAGTGCAGAAAATTATTTAGAACAAGGCCTTCAACAACTTAAGATGCTGAAAGAAAAAGCCGGTTTGCAACCAGAGCATAGTGTTCTAGACATAGGTAGTGGTATTGGTAGGACGGCAATAGCATTAACAGGCTATTTAAACGAACACGGGACATACGATGGTTTTGATGTGGTTGAAAGAGGAGTAGATTGGTGCAACGCTAAGATTAACAACGAAAACCCAAATTTCAATTTTAAATACGTTCCGCTTTTTAATGATCTTTATAATACTGCAACTTTAAAAGCCGCGGAGTTTGTATTTCCGTATGAAGATAATTCTATAGATGTTGCTTATTCGTTTTCCGTTTTTACACATATGCAGATTGAAGAAATTCAACATTACTTCAATCAGATTAAACGAGTTTTGAAACCTGATGGAGTTTGCTTTTCTACCTTTTTTCTTTATGATGATTCTTCGGAAGCATTTATTTCAACTAAAAAAAATTTTAGTTTTCCAGTGAAAAAGGAAGGGTTTAGATTGATGAATGATACCGTTAAATCTGGAAACATTGCCATTCATAAAAACAAACTTTTCCAAATGCTTAGTCAAGAACATTTTGAAGAAGTAAAAATTATAGATGGTTTTTGGAAAGATAAGATTCGTAATACTGAGAAGGAAGAGTATCAGGATATTGTTATTTTTAGGAAATAAGAAAATGTAAATTTTGCTACAACTAAATTAAATAGTGTTCAAAATTTCTAAAAAGAATACATGGAATTTATCCGAAAACATATTGAAGCCATTTCAAAAATATCTGATGAAGATTGGCTTTATTTTTCCTCTAGATTGATAGAAAGAAATTTTAGCAAAAAAACGATTTTTCTGAAATTAGGTGAGGTTGAAAATTATATTTCATTCATAAAAACGGGTATTGTACGCTTTTATCTTCCAAAGGAATTTGTGGAGAAAGAAGTAACATTCAGTTTTAGTTTTAAAAACCAATTTATAAGTGCTTACGATTCATTTTTAACCAGAAAACCTTCATTATACGAGCTGGAGACTTTATCTGAAACGCGTATGTATAGCATTTCATACTCAGATCTACAGGATGTATATGCAAATACCCAATTTGGAAACTTAATAGGTAGACTTACTGCAGAGCGTCTTTTTCTTTTAAAGTCAAAACGGGAACAATCATTACTGAATGAATCTGCTGAAGAGCGCTATTTGAAACTTTTTAAGAATCGCCGAAATTTTATAAACGATATTCCACTTAAATATCTCAGTTCCTACATTGGGGTTACTCCACAAGCATTAAGCCGAATTCGGAAGCGTATTAGTTGATTTAGGTTCATTGTTTGGCTCGGCTATTGCAAGTACTTTTGCAAAAAAAATAGCTAATGACAATTTTAATATTTATAGTGGTGCTTTGGTATGGAGGTTTGTTCTTTCAAACTTTCTTTCTTCACCGGTATGCTGCACACCAATCTTTTACAATGCCTAAAATAACTGAAAAAATCACCTTTATATTAACGTGGTTTTTTCAAGGTTCAAACTATTTAAGCGCCTATGGTTATGGGGTTATGCATAGAATGCACCACGCATTTGCCGATACTGAAGACGATCCGCATTCACCTAAATATGATGCTAGCATTTTCTCAATGATGTGGCGAACCAAAACGATTTATTCAGACATAAACCAAAAGCGGATTGAGGTAGATGAAAAATTCACCAAAAACGTACCGCAATGGCAGCGTTTTGATAATTTTGCCAGTTCTTCTTTTTCAAGAATTAGTTGGGGTCTTTTATACTTTGCCTTTTTCCTTTATTTCGCAACGGCTTGGTGGCAATGGTTGTTTTTTCCAGTTGCGCTATTTATGGCGCCAATCCACGGAGTAATCATAAATTGGTATGCTCATATTTATGGATATGTAAACTTTAAGTCCAAGGACACTTCAAAAAACCTTTTGCCTTTTGATTTTTTAATGATGGGCGAGGGGTATCATAACAATCACCATAAACACGCGAGCCGAGCTAACTTTGGCGGCGTTCGTTGGCATGAGTTGGATATTACTTATAAAATAATGCAACTATTAGATGCTCTAAGAATTATAAAATTAAAGCCTATGCCGCTGGTTGTTCGAAGAGACGTGTAAACATTTTTGAAATACAATTAAGAGGTGGTCTAAAAAGTGATTAAGAATGTCAAACTGACATACTAAAGTTTAATACTTTTTAGACTGCCTCTTTTTCTTTTTAGCTTTATTTTTTACTTTACATTTTCATCAGACCATAATTATTTATAAAATCCTTTTTCTGAAAGAGTAATATTTACAGAAAAAGATATATTTGTTTTATTAATAATTTAGTTCATTTATGGAAGAAAATATTATCCTAAACGAGATTGAAACCACCAAAATTGAAATTGTTACGTGATTAGTTTCACTACGTTGTTGTGTATTCCCTTCTCTTTTCTTACGTAATGTA
>CAZFUX010000067.1:0-11448 GCA_964522085.1 uncultured Aequorivita sp. | reverse complement strand
TTTGTCGGGGTGGCAGGATTCGAACCTGCGACCTCCTGCTCCCAAAGCAGGCGCGATAACCGGGCTACGCTACACCCCGTGAACAGCAATAAATATTGTTCACTGTAATTTTGGAGTTTTTTAAACTCTATTATAATGCGGAGAGACAGGGATTCGAACCCTGGCGACGGTTACCCGTCGACAGATTAGCAATCTGCTCCGTTACCACTCCGGCACCTCTCCAATTTTTTTATGAACATCGTCATCCTAAAATGCGGTTGCAAATGTATGTTTATAAATGATATAATACAACAAAATTTTCGCGTTTTTTTTCAGAAAAATAAAGTACTCTCTTAATGAGTAACTTACAATAAAAAAAATATAGTTTAATAAAAATTATTCTGGATACTCAACCCGAAGATGATAAATATTGTTCAATTTTTTCTTCAAAACCTTTTTTATGGTTTCAATTTCCTTAAATGTAATATTCGCATTCAAAAACTGACCTTGCGCCATTTGGTTGTTAATTATTTTTTCAACAAACGCATCAATTATTGTAGAAGACGGCTCTTTTAAGCTTTTACTCGCCGCCTCAACACTATCTGCCATCATTAGTATTGCCGTTTCTTTTGAAAAAGGTATTGGTCCTGGATAGCTAAAATCTTCTTTGTCTACTTCTCCTTGAGTATCTTTTTCTTTTTTATAAAAATAATATACCAAACTTGTTCCGTGGTGGGTTCTTATAAAATCAATTACTCTATCAGGAAGGTTATGCTTTCTAGCTATTTCAATTCCTTTTATTACGTGATCTGTTATTATTCTAGCACTTTCTTTAGGCTCAAGTTCGTTGTGAGGGTTTATTGAATTGGTTTGATTTTCGGTAAACATAGAAGGGTTCTGCATCTTACCAATATCGTGGTATAACGCTCCTACTCTAACTAACATACTGTTTGCACCTATTTCATTTGCAGAAGCTTCAGCTAGATTTGCTACGTTTAATGAATGGTGAAACGTCCCAGGTGCTTTGTTTGAAAGCTCTTTTAGCAATTTTGAATTGGTATCACTAAGTTCTAACAACGAAACATCTGAAACTAACCCGAATATTTTTTCATAGAAATAAATCAATGGATGCACAAAAAGCGTTGCCAAACCACAAAAAATGAAATATTGAAAATTTTGCCATTCCATCGTTTGGATATTCCCTTCTTGAATAACAAAGAAAGCGAAATAACCAATGATGTATATTAACGTAATCTGACCTACGGAAATAAACAGATTAGCTCTTTTGTATAATTCTGAAACAGTTAGAATTGTAACAATTCCTGCAATAAACTGAAGAAACATATATTCAAAACTATTCGGAACGATAAACCCTAATAGTAAAATTGCTAAAACGTGAACAAAAAGACCTACGCGCGGATCGAAAAAAGCTTTAAGTATAAGAGGTAGAATACAGATTGGAACCACATAAACATAATCTGAATGTATTTTTAGCACGAGCGTGGTAAGGAAAACCATCAAAAAAATGTTGAAAAATATGAAGGTTACCTTTGTGTTATTGTTGTAGATGTAGGGCCTATAATTTTTCAGAAATAGAAAAAGCATCAAAAAAACCAATGAAACTAATATAGTATAGCCCACCAAAAGCCATAAATAATTGTTTTCACTCCAAATCTGACTATCAAATTCTGCTTTTAGTGAATTTAAAACTTGGAATTTATCACCTTCAACTACTTCACCCTTTGCTATAATTCTTCCTCCTTTTTCAATAATTCCGCGGTTTGGGTTTAATGCATTTATTTCGGCATCTATAGCTGCTTCGGTTAATTTTGAATTTAATTTCACATTAGGTTTAAAAACCGCATTAAGAACATTATACAATAATACTTGCGCATCTTCAACATTATTTTTTTCAACTAAATCTCGCACTTTTTTATTCAGATTGTCTGTTTTAAACAATTGCGAATAATTGCGTTCTTCAATCTCATTTCCATTTTTTAGGTAAATAAGTTTATCATCATCATAAGCGTGTATTTCATTGGTTACTCCATTTCTATATACTTCGGTTATAAAAGTAGTACCCAACTTTTCAATTGTTTTTATTGAAGTTTTATGCAAGCTGTCTACATATCTAGTTTGTAAGTTATTTTGAAAATTTCTAGAAACAGTAGCTTCAACTTCATTGTCGAAATCAAAGTATGGTATAGCATGCTCTCTAATTTCAGTACGCTCCTTTTTTATATCATCTTCATTTTTTTTAATTGTGAAGCTAAAAGGGGCATATAAATTCTCGTACTGCCAAGGTTTTCCTTTTTGGAAATTATACTTAAACTGTCCTCCTTTTGGCAGAAAATAAATGATTAGTAGTGTCGAAAATATAAAAAGAAAAACCTTATATATAAGGGATTGATTTTTAGCGAACAAAGAAAAAAGGTTCTTCATAAAATGATTACTTAAAGTAAAGGTATAAATTAAGGAACGAGTTATCCCAAAACCTATACAAGCAAAGATTGATTTTTAAGTTGGAAATCTGTAATTTCGCAGTCCTTATTTAATTATATAAAACAATAGCATGAGTAATAAAGTAGTTATAGTATCCGTAGCAAGAACGCCAATTGGCAGTTTTATGGGAAGCCTTTCTTCATTAACCGCAACACAATTAGGTTCTGCGGCCATTAAAGGTGCATTAGAAAAAATAAATCTAGACCCAAGCCTGGTTCAAGAAGTATATATGGGCAACGTGGTTCAGGCCGGTGTTGGTCAAGCGCCAGCCCGTCAAGCAGCTATGGGTGCTGGAATTCCTGATAGTGTTCCTGCTACAACCGTAAACAAAGTTTGCGCTTCAGGAATGAAAGCAGTTATGAATGCTGCTCAAACAATAGCACTTGGCGATGCAGATGTAGTTGTTGCCGGCGGAATGGAAAGCATGAGTAATATTCCACATTATGTACATATGCGTAGTGGAACAAAATTTGGTCCAGCAACTCTGATTGATGGAATGCAAAAAGACGGTCTGGTAGATGCTTACGACCGTAATGCAATGGGAACTTGCGCAGATCTTTGTGCTACGGAATATAATTTTTCTCGTGAAGACCAAGATGCTTTCGCTGTAAAATCTTATGAACGTGCAGCAAAAGCTTGGGCAGATGGGAAATTTAATGACGAAGTTGTTCCTGTTGAAGTACCACAACGTCGTGGAGAACCAGTAATAGTTTCTGAAGACGAAGAGTTTAAAAATGTAAAAATGGACCGAATTTCTACTTTGCGTCCGGCATTTTCAAAAGATGGAACCGCTACAGCTGCAAATTCATCAACAATTAATGATGGTGCAGGCGCAATGATTTTAATGAGCGAAACAAAAGCAAAAGAATTAGGACTAACTCCATTAGCTTACATTAAAAGTTATGCTGATGCAGCTCAGGAGCCGAAATGGTTTACCACCTCACCATCAAAAGCAATTCCAAAAGCAATTGCAAAAGCTGGTATTGATATTAAGGATGTAGATTATTTTGAGTTTAACGAAGCTTTTGCAGTTGTGGGTCTTGCAAACATGAAAATTTTAGGTCTTAACGATAGTAACGTAAATGTAAATGGAGGCGCCGTTTCTTTAGGCCATCCATTAGGTTGTAGTGGAGTTCGTATTTTAATTACGCTTCTTAGCGTATTAAAACAAAACAATGCTAAAATTGGTGCTGCAGCAATCTGTAATGGTGGTGGTGGTGCTTCTGCAATGGTAATTGAACGAATCTAAACCGTATATTTCAATAATTTCTGAATGGATTACGGAATCTGTAATTTAAGTATAGTTCCTCTTCGAGCCGAAGCTGCAGATGCGAGCGAAATGGTTTCGCAAGTGGTTTATGGCGAACATTTTAAAGTGTTAGAATCTCGTAAAAAATGGAGCCGTATTCGTTTAGCCTTCGATAAATATGAAGGTTGGATTGATAATAAGCAGTTTCTTATAATTTCAGAAGAAAATTATTCAGATTTTCAAAAGAGAGAACTTAAACTTTCTACGGATTTAGTTGATGTTGTATCGGCTGAAGAAAACCAATTACTTTCAATTTGTTTGGGAAGCACTATTTCAGCTACAGAATATTTAAAACATTATTTTGAAGGAAAATTTATTTCTGAAAAACTTCCGAAGGAACATTTAATTGAAACCGCACTACTCTATTTAAACAGCCCTTATTTATGGGGTGGAAAAACACCTTTTGGCATTGATTGTAGTGGTTTTACCCAAATGGTTTACAAGCTAAACGGTCACAAACTATTGCGAGATGCCAGCCAGCAAGCTACACAAGGTGAAGCACTAAGTTTTATTGAAGAAAGCGAACCAGGCGATTTGGCATTTTTTGATAATGAGGAAGGTAAAATAACCCACGTTGGTATTATTATGAAGGATAATTATATTATCCATGCTCACGGAAAAGTGCGTATAGATAGACTGGATCATAGTGGTGTTTTTAATTATGATTTACGAAACCATACGCATAAACTTCGGGTTATAAAACGAATTATCTAAAAAAGCAAAACCCTCTGAATTTTCAGAGGGTTTTGCTTTTAATAAATTTGAAAACTTATATTATCCTTTTTTCTCTATAGAATCAAGTTTAGCTTTCATTTCTTTATATTTCGCATCATTTGCCAATTGTCCGTAAATATTCATTAAAGTTCTAAGCACTTCAGGGTTGTTTGGGCTTAATTTTAAAGCTTTTTCCAGATAAGGAGCCGTTTCAATATAAATATTTTTACGTTGATCCTTTAACTCATCATACTTTTGATTGTCTGCTCTTGAATTACCTAAAGCGTTCATTTCCTCAACCAATTTATCCTCTCCAGAAAGTTTTAAAACAGCAACATTAATTAGTGCTGCTTCGTAATCTGGCTTTAACTCCAAAGCTTTATTATAATATTCAATAGCTTTTTCTTTGTTACCAATTTCAGCACTACCAACACCTAGGTTAAAATAGATTTCAGGATTTTCAGGGTCTGAATCTACAATTTTACCCATTAGCTCGTTATATCTTGCTATGTCGCCCATTTTGTAGCTCATATCTGCATCTGCACGCATTAAATAGACATCACTGGGGTTTTCAGCACGGGCTTCTTTCATAACAGCCGTGGCTTTTTCATTATCATCTTGTTCAATATAAATAAGGGTCATATTTCTAAGAATTTCACCTTTTCTAGATTCGGTAACTCGGGTATCTGGCTTTATAAATTCCCCTGTTTTAATAGCTATGTTTCTTAAGTTTTCTGAATCAAAAGTTTCAACTTCACCTGTCTCTTTGTTAGTTGCAACAAATTCTGAAGTTTCTCCTGTATAACCAGAGTCTAAAACCATTTGGTAATACTTTAGGGCATTTTCATAATCTTTACCATTAACTGCATTACTTGCGGCAAAATATAAATCTGATGGATCTTTGCTAACCATATAACTTGTATAAAGTTTCTCGGTTGCCATTTTATACTGCTGTGCATTTTGATCTTTAATAGCGCCATTTATTAATCCAGCTCGCAAGTTTTGTAAAGGTGTAGCTAACTGTTCTTCCATTTTTGGATCTAGTTTTAAAGCTTCGGTAAATGCTACAGCAGCTCCTTTTAGTTTAGAAAAATCTGTACTTCCAGAGCCTAATAAAGCTTTACCTCTAGCAGCATAAAATTGAGCCTTAATATCATTATCGGCAACGCCAAGCATTAGCTCTGCTTCTTTTAAATAGTTTATAGCTTCACTGTATTCGCCAGATTTTATTGCTTTTTCTGCTTTTTTTATTTCCTTTTTTTGTCCAAATGAAATAGCAGATACAAAAGCTAGGCCTGTTATTAAAATTCGTGTTTTCATGGGTTTAATGTTTATTCGTTATTTTCGGTTTGAGATTCGTTATTATCAAGAGTACTACCATCGTTATTTTCGTCGGTAGCTTCACCTTCTATTTCAATTTCGTCTTCATCTTCTTTCATTGCTTTTGCAACTGCAGCAATGGCGTCGTCGTCTCTTACTTTTATTAAACGCACACCTTGTGTAGCACGACCCATTACACGTAAATCTGCAACTGCCATACGTATAGCGATCCCTGATTTATTGATAATCATTAAATCGTCTTCATCAGTTACGTTCTTTATTGCGACTAATTTACCGGTTTTTTCGGTAATATTAATAGTTTTCACACCTTTTCCGCCACGGTTAGTGATTCTATAATCTTCAATTGATGATCTTTTTCCGTAGCCATTTTCAGACACTACTAGTATCTCTGAATCGCCATCCTCTACAGCAATCATTCCTATAACTTCATCTTTATCATTACCTAGTCTAATACCACGAACTCCAGAAGCATTCCTGCCCATTGGTCTTGTTTTTTCTTCTTCAAAACGAATTGCCTTTCCAGATTTTACGGCAAGCATAACCTGGCTGTTACCAGTTGTTAATTTTGCTTCAAGCAATACATCATCATCTTTAATGGTAATGGCGTTAATACCATTAGTTCTTGGTCTTGAATATTGCTCTAAAGATGTTTTCTTAACTTGACCTTTTTTGGTTGCCATAATTACATAATGACTATTTACATACGCTTCATCTTTTAGATCTTGAGTACAGATAAAAGCCATTACCTTATCATCTGGTTCAATGTTTATAAGGTTTTGAATTGCTCTTCCTTTTGAAGTTCTACTTCCTTCAGGAATTTCAAAAACTCGCATCCAGAAACATTTTCCTTTTTGGGTGAAGAATAACATATATTGGTGATTAGTTCCAACAAAAAGATGTTCTAAGAAATCTTCATTTCTAGTCGCTGAAGCCTTTTGCCCCACTCCTCCTCTATTTTGTGTTTTATATTCTGAAAGCGAAGTACGTTTAATATAACCTGCGTGCGAAATTGTAAGAACAACCTGCTCATCAGCAATTAAATCTGTAATGCTTACATCGCCACCTGCATATTCAATAACCGAGCGACGTTCATCACCATATTTTGCACGAATTTCTTCAAGCTCTTCTGTGATTATTTTCATTCTAAGCTCTTTGCTAGCAAGAATATCTCTATAACCTTGAATTGTTTTCATTAATTCGTCATACTCTGTACGAAGTTTGTCCTGCTCCAGACCAGTTAATTGGCGCAGACGCATTTCAACAATTGCCTTGGCTTGTATTTCTGAAAGTTTGAAAGCTTCAATTAACTTTTCTCTTGCTTCATCTGCATTTGAAGATGAACGGATCAATCTAATTACTTCATCTATATTATCTGAAGCAATAATTAACCCTTCTAATATATGTGCACGTTCTTCGGCTTTACGAAGTAAGTATTCTGTACGACGTACTACAACTTCATGACGATGCTCGACGAAATAATGAATTAATTCTTTCAAATTAAGCATTTGTGGCCTTCCTTTTACAAGCGCAATATTGTTTACGCTGAAACTGGATTGCAATGCTGTGTACTTATATAATGTATTAAGAACGATGTTTGGGATGGCATCACGCTTCAAAATATAAACGATACGCATTCCATTTCTGTCACTTTCGTCACGGATATTGGAGATGCCTTCAATTTTTTTATCGTTTACCATATCAGCGGTTTTCTTAATCATGTCCGCTTTGTTCACTTGATATGGAATTTCAGTAACGATAATACATTCACGTCCCTGTACTTCTTCAAAACTCGCTTTTGCACGCATTACCACACGGCCACGGCCAGTATGGAATGCTTCGCGAACGCCTTCATAACCATAAATTGTTCCTCCCGTTGGAAAATCGGGAGCTTTAATGTGCTGCATTAGCCCATCAATATCTATGTCGTTATCTTCAATATAGGCTATTGTTCCGTTTATAACTTCGGTAAGGTTGTGTGGCGGCATGTTTGTTGCCATACCCACAGCAATACCTGAAGCACCATTAATTAAAAGACCAGGAACACGTGTAGGAAGAACTGTTGGTTCTTTTAAGGTATCATCAAAATTTAATTGATGATCTACAGTATCTTTATCGATATCTGCAAGCATGTCTTCAGAAATTTTCTGCATTCTTGCCTCAGTATATCGCATTGCAGCAGGGCTATCGCCATCTACAGATCCAAAGTTACCTTGCCCATCAACCAACATATAGCGCAAGCTCCATTCTTGAGCCATACGCACCATTGCATCGTAAACAGATGTATCACCGTGTGGGTGGTACTTACCGAGAACTTCACCTACAATTCTCGCAGATTTTTTATGTGCGCCCGTGGCTCTAATGCCTAGTTCGTGCATTCCGAACAAAACCCTTCTGTGAACTGGTTTCATTCCATCGCGAACATCTGGCAGTGCACGTGATACTATGACCGACATCGAGTAATCGATGTAGGCAGATTTCATTTCATCTTCAATGTTAATAGGGATTATTTTATCACCTTCAGCCATAAATAAATATGTTTAATTATCGTTCTTGAACTAATGGAGCAAGATACACTTTTCCGTAGGTTTAACAGGGTTTTTTGGCATTGGTTATTCACGTATTTATTAACAAATTTGAGGGTTGTAATCGTTAATAAGTATTCCTGAAAATTCTTTGCATTCCCCTATATATTTTGTCCTTTTACTAAAATGAATTAAATAGGAACAGTATTTGCCCTATTTTGGTTAAATTAGTACCTAAAAAGAAGAGGATTTTAAAATATGGACGATAATTTTTCCCCAAGAGTTAAAGATGTAATTGCATACAGCAAAGAAGAAGCCCTACGCTTGGGTCACGATTTTATTGGTACTGAGCACTTAATGCTCGGTCTTTTAAGAGACGGCAAAGCGGTAACAATTTTAAATGCACTTACTATTGATTTAAACCATTTAAGAAGAAAAGTAGAGATTTTAAGCCCTGCAAATCCGGGTATTACTACAAATATGAATGACAAAAAGAACCTTCACCTTACCCGCCAAGCGGAAAGAGCGTTGAAGACCACTTTTTTAGAAGCCAAGCTTTTTCAAAGCACTTCCATAAATACGGCGCATTTGTTACTTTGTATTCTTCGTAACGAAAACGATCCCACTACAAAATTGTTGAACAAAATGAAGGTAGATTATGATGTGGTAAAAGGACAATTTAAACTTATGATAACGAACGACGACGATTATATAGATACCCCTAGCGCAGAAGCATTCCCGAATGACGATGACACTTCATCTGAAGATGCTGGAAAAGAAAACCTGTTTGCTGGTGGTTCATCAAAAACCAACAAAAAATCCAAGACTCCAGTTTTAGATAACTTTGGAAGAGACCTAACTGTAATGGCCGAAGAAGGCAAGTTAGATCCTGTTGTAGGTCGAGAAAATGAAATACAACGTGTTTCGCAAATTTTAAGTAGAAGAAAGAAAAATAATCCTTTACTTATTGGTGAACCTGGTGTTGGTAAATCTGCCATTGCTGAGGGATTAGCACTTCGGATTATTCAGAAAAAGATTTCTCGAATTCTTTATGACAAAAGAGTTGTAACCTTAGATTTGGCAAGCCTTGTGGCTGGAACCAAATACAGAGGGCAATTTGAAGAACGTATGAAAGCTGTAATGAACGAGCTTGAAAAGAACGATGATATTATTCTTTTTATAGATGAAATACATACCATTGTTGGTGCCGGTGGCGCTACGGGTTCTTTGGATGCTTCAAATATGTTTAAGCCTGCTTTGGCTCGCGGCGAAATACAATGTATTGGCGCAACAACGTTAGATGAATACAGACAGTATATTGAAAAAGACGGCGCCTTAGAAAGACGTTTTCAAAAAGTAATTGTAGAGCCTACTACTGTTGAAGAAACTATTGAAATTCTTCAAAATATAAAAGATAAATACGAAGCGCATCATAATGTTTTATATACAGATGATGCTATTGAAGCCTGCGTAAAACTTACCAATAGATATATGACAGAACGTTTTCTGCCAGACAAAGCAATTGATGCTTTAGATGAAGCAGGATCACGCGTTCATATAACAAATATTCACGTTCCCGATAAAATTTTGGAACTTGAAAAACAATTGGAAGATGTCCGCGAACTTAAAAATACCGTTGTAAAAAAACAGAAATACGAAGAAGCTGCAAAACTTAGAGACGACGAGAAAAATCTTGAAAAAGAACTTGCTATCCAACAAGAAAAGTGGGAAGAAGATTCAAAATTACACAAAGAAACCGTTTCTGAAGAAAATGTTGCCGAAGTAGTTTCAATGATGACAGGCATTCCTGTAAACAGAATTGCACAAACTGAAAGCACCAAGCTTTCTGCACTTCCTGATCGTATAAAAGGAAAAGTAATTGGGCAAGACGAAGCTGTTGCAAAAGTTGTAAAAGCTATCCAAAGAAATAGAGCAGGATTAAAAGATCCAAATAAACCAATTGGTTCCTTTATTTTCTTAGGACAAACAGGTGTGGGTAAAACCCAACTTGCAAAAGTATTGGCTCGTGAGTTGTTTGATTCAGACAATGCCCTTATTAGAATAGATATGAGCGAGTATATGGAAAAATTCGCTATATCTCGCTTGGTTGGAGCACCTCCAGGATATGTAGGGTATGAAGAAGGTGGCCAACTCACCGAAAAAATTAGAAGAAAACCGTATGCAGTTGTACTTTTAGATGAAATTGAAAAAGCGCATCCAGATGTTTTCAATATGTTGCTTCAGGTTTTAGATGATGGTTATTTAACGGATAGTCTTGGAAGAAAGATAGATTTTAGAAATACGATTATTATAATGACATCTAATATTGGTGCTCGCCAGATTAAAGACTTTGGGCAAGGTGTTGGTTTTGGTACTTCAGCTAAAAAAGACCAAGAACAATCGCACACTAAAAGTGTAATTGAAAATGCGCTAAAGAAATCATTCGCCCCAGAATTTTTAAATAGAATTGACGATGTGATGGTTTTCAATCCTTTAGAAAGAGACGATATTCATAAGATTATAGATATTGAGTTAGACAAATTGTTTCTTCGTATTGAAGATTTAGGCTATAAACTAACACTTTCTGACAAGGCAAAAGATTATATTGCCGACAAAGGTTTCGATAAGCAATATGGTGCTAGACCTTTAAACAGAGCTATTCAGAAATATATTGAAGATGCTTTAGCTGAAGAAATCATAAACAGTGGTTTACAGGAAGGTGATGCGATTTCAATGGATCTTGATGAAAAGAAAGACGAACTCACAATTAAAATAAAGAAACAGAAAAAGACTACGGAGTCGTAACACGTATTCTGTTTATAGATTAAAAATTTCCCTAAGCATTTCTTGGGGAAGTTTTTTTTTGAAATAATGTCCCGTCCTAAAATAGCGATACACTAAACCTTTAGTGTAATTAAAACATCCGAAAAAGCTGGGTATGTAAAACGTACCCAGAAAGATTACTCAATTTCTTTTAAGCTTCAAGTTGTTCAGGAAATTGAACTCGGTCAACTGGGAAGAACAGAGACTTGCAATGGTGTTGTGTTGTGGATGTACACCATCCATAAAATATATCTGATC
>CAZFUX010000066.1:0-11465 GCA_964522085.1 uncultured Aequorivita sp. | reverse complement strand
AATTTGAAAGGTAAACAAGTTGTCAACTTAACACAACAACCTTGTGAAACTTAACCGCTAATAAATAAAACCTTAAAAATCTGGCGACTAAGCCGGATTTTATGATTAGAAAAAGCGAGGAATAAATATATAAGATTAATTAGTGCTTTGAAATACGTATCAGTACGTATATTTCAGTAAATCTTAAAGTAACTTTTCGTGGTTTTCTTTGGCCCAGATGAGTAAACTGTTTGTTTTAGGTTCTATTTTTAGTTTGTTAATAATATTGCTTCGGTGTTTTTCAACAGTTCTGTAAGATATGAATAGTAGAGAGGCAATATCCTTGTTGGTTTTGTCCTTTGCAATAAGTTTTAAAATCTTTTTTTCTGAAGGAGTAAGGATGCTTAGTTCATCATCTTCTAAGGATATTATACCTATATACTCTTTAATTTTATCACTAAAAAAAGGAATACCTTCAGTAACGGTTTTAATGCACGTTTCAATTTCTTCCAAAGCGAATTCCTTTAAGATATACCCAAAAATATTTAGCTCCTGCGCTTTTTGATAGAGTTCTTTTTCTTTATACAGAGTAATGAGAACAATTTTTGTATCTATGTCTATCTGCTTACATTTTTGTGCTATTTCTATTCCAGACATATAAGGCATCTGAATATCTAGAATTGCAATATCTGGTTTTTCCTTCAATATTAAGTTGGAGGCTTCTCTTCCATCATTGCCACTCCCTACAAGGTTGTATCCTTTTTCTAACAAAAAGTCACTTAAGCCTTTTAGAAGTAAAGGGTGGTCGTCTGCAATTATTATGGATGGTGTTTTATTGTTCATATTGGAAATTGAAATTCTATTGTAGTTCCTAAACCTCTTTTAGAGGTTACTTTCATTTGTCCTTTTAAAAACTTGGTGCGTTCCAAAAGTGTTTTTAATCCAAGCGATTTTGCATCTTGGTATTTTTCGGGAAAATCAAACCCTACGCCATTATCTCGTATTGATATAAGGATGATTTTTGTAAATTTTTTCACGGAAACTTTACCGGCCTCTGCATGTGCGTGTTTCATAATATTGCTTAGGCTTTCCTGTACAATTCTATAAATATTTATTTCATCTTCTTTTGAAAAAATATTGTCTATATTATCTATTTCGGCAGAAATAAATAATGCGGTGTTTTCATCTATAAGGTTTATGGTGTATTGAATAGCTTTGGTAATACCCAGTTCCTGTAAATGAAAAGGATGTAAATCGTGAGAAATGTTTCGAACCTCTTCAATAGTATGATCTACCATTTTTTTGGTGTCGGCATCGCCGTTAGCCATAAGTTTATTTTTTATTACTAACAATTGTTGACCTATGCCATCGTGTAAATCTTTAGATATTCTGCGACGTTCACTTTCTTGCGAATTTAGAAGCTTCTGGCTAAACTTTTCTTGAAGAATTTTATTGCTTCGTAAATTTCTCTGCTTACGATAAAGTATAAAAATGCCAAAAGCCAATAGAATTGCAACTCCACCAAAAAGCATTATTTTTTTAAAAACTTCATTATCCTTTTGCAATAGACTTATACTCGTAGTTTTTTCTACTAATTGTTTTTCTTTCTTTTCGGTTTCATAGAGTGTTTGGTAGTAAGCTAGTGCATTTGCGGTGCTTCGATTATAGAGGGTGTCTTTTACGGTATTGGCAGCTCTGTTACTTTCAATACTATGTTTATAATCTTCAATGTCAAAATACAATTCAGAAAGATAAGAGTGCGAATTCATAATTTCGTCTTCCATTCTAATCTTTTTTGCCAAATTTAATTTTTGCTGAATTAACGCTATAGCCTCTTCATTTTTTCCGGTAGTTTGAAGATATTTAGCCTTTCCGCCCAAAAAATTTAGCATTGCAATTGGGTCTTTTGATAAATCGTAATCAATGTTCTCTATATAATCTAAATGCTTTTTTGCCTCTATGAGATGGTTCTGTTCACAATAGTATTCTATTAAGCGGGAATGGATACCAAAGTAAGTAGAAAGGTCTGAATTGTTTTTATCGAAAGTTGCTTCAGCGGTTAGTAACGATTTATATTCCAAATTGGTGTTGCCCATTTTTTTGTAATCCAATGCCTGATTGTAATATTCATTAGATAAAAACTTCATCATACCCGCTTCCTTAATCATAACTATAAGAGCACTGCGTTCTGCTTTCGCTTTTTCATAAAAACCATTTGTGCTAAACATATTTATTATACCTTGTTGTGCATAAACCATACGTTCATATTGCTTTTTGTTTTCATAAATAGAATATGCTTTCATGAAATCCTCTCCAGCCAAAACAAATTTTCCAAGATTAGCATAAGCCTGTCCTCTATAACGATACGCATCTGCAATGCTAAGAGAATCTTTTTTTGGGAAACTTTTAATAGCCATAGTATAGTCTTTCACGGCTTCATTAAAATCTACCATGCTATTAGCCTTACCTTTTTTAAGATATAGATTTCCCAACAATACACTGTCTTTTATTTTATACTTTCTGGCAAGCACACTATTTATAATAGTTATCGCTTTTAAGGGGTCGTGGGCATAATGAGTAAGTGGATGTTGAAGATCTATCGCTTTTTTGCCAGCATATTCTATACTGTCTAACTTTTGCGCTAGTGTTATATATTGTTTGCTGTATTCAATAAAAGCTGTTGTATCAGAATTAAATGATAGTGACAGTAAAGTATCAAGCACCGTTAATTGTGCAGTTCGATTTTTAACGGTAACTATTTTTTTTTGAGATTGTGGTGTGTTTTGGCAATACCCTACAAAAGGGTATATTGTAAATAAGAAAAGCAAAAAGTGTGCTTTTTTCAATGTGGCTAAGTTAGGAGGGGAGGGTATAAAAGTACTTAAATTATTATGAAAACATATATTTTGAAACGCTACGCTTTAATATAAAAGCAATTTCTACCATAATCAATTACCGCTCGTTGCTCCTTTAAAAAATCGGCGCCAATAATACCGTGGACCTTGCCTTCATTAACTTGCACAAGGGCTTCGTTTACGTGCGAAAGATCAAAAAGAACAAAATCCATACTTTTTATAGTCCAACTTTTTATAGCGAATTGATTTTTTCGCGAAAGCATAGTTTCCATATTTACAGCACCCGCACCAGCAGCTTTTATGATACTTTCTTCAGGTATCAATTTAAAATGAGCACTATCTTTAAAACCCACGCAGCTTGTGGAAGCACCTGTATCGAGGATGAAATCGCCCAAAACACCATTTATTTTTGCGGAAAAAAGATAATGACCTGTAGCCAGTTTTTTAAGAGGAATACGATAAAAACCTTGGTCTTCTAGAAATTTGCGTAACTGCATTATTTTTTTGTGTAAAGATAGTAAACAAAATAAGTAGCTTTGTCAATATGTTAACAGATACCCATACCCATTTATATAGTGATTTTTTTGACGAAGACCGTGATGAAATGATGCAGCGTGCCCTTAAGGCAGGTATAAAACGTTTCTTTATTCCAGCAATAGATTCTGGTTCTACGGAAGCAATGTATGTTCTGGAAAAAAATTATCCCGATAATGTATTTTTAATGATGGGGCTTCATCCAACGTCAGTAAAAGATAATTTTGAAGAAGAATTGACCCACGTTGAAGTACAATTCAAAGAAAGAAATTTTTATGCTGTAGGCGAAATAGGAATTGATTTGTATTGGGATAAAACTACTTTAGAAATTCAGAAGATTGCTTTTAAAAGGCAAATTCAATTGGCAAAAAAATACAAATTGCCAATAGTTATACATTGTCGCGATGCTTTTGATGAAATTTTTGAAGTGTTAGAAACTGAAAAAAGTGACGATCTCTTTGGGATTTTTCATTGTTTCACGGGAACTTTAGAGCAAGCCGAAAAAGCAATTTCGTATAATATGAAATTGGGCATTGGTGGTGTAGTAACTTTTAAAAATGGAAAGATTGATACATTTTTGAATCAAATTCCGTTGAAACATATCGTTTTGGAAACCGATTCTCCTTACCTTTCGCCAGTTCCTTTCCGAGGAAAATGCAATGAAAGCAGCTATTTAGAATTGGTTTGTAAAAAGCTTTCGGAGGTTTATGGAGTTTCGGAAGAAGAAATTGCACGCGTTACTACTGATAATTCAAAAGAAGTTTTTAGCATATAATTTTAGGTATATCAATATGACAAAAAAACCAAACATACTGCTAATCTACACTGGCGGAACCATAGGGATGATAAAAGATTTTGAAACAGGCGCGCTGCGTAATTTCAATTTTGACGAGTTGCTAAACCACATCCCCGAACTTAAGTTGTTGGATTGCGACATTACCACCACAACTTTTGAAAAACCAATTGATAGCTCCAATATGAATCCAAAATATTGGGTAGAAATTGCAATTATTATTGAAGAAAACTATGATGCAATGGATGGTTTTGTGGTGCTTCATGGTAGCGATACAATGAGTTATACCGCTTCAGCCTTAAGTTTTATGTTAGAAAATTTAAGCAAGCCTGTGATTTTTACAGGCTCCCAGCTTCCCATTGGTGATTTGCGGACAGATGCCAAAGAAAATTTAATTACATCCATCCAGATTGCATCTTTACAGGAAAAAGGGTTTTCAAAAATAGCTGAGGTCTGTCTTTATTTTGAATACAAATTATATAGAGCTAACAGAACAACAAAAATAAACGCAGAACATTTTGAAGCTTTCGCATCCCTAAACTATCCAGATTTGGTGCAAAGCGGTGTGCATTTAGTAGTAAACAATGAAGCTCTTTACAAACCCAACAGACGCAAAAAACTAAAAGTCCATAAAAAAATGGAGAACAATATCCTCTTGGTAAAAATGTTTCCAGGAATCGATGAAGCTACTGTAAAATACCTTTTTAGATATCCAGATATGAAAGGTTTGGTGCTAGAAACTTATGGAGCAGGTAATGTAACCAATGCTAAATGGTTTATAGATTCACTAAAAGAAGTAATAAAAAGAAAGATTCCCGTAATAAATGTAACTCAATGTTCTGGCGGAAGTGTACATATGGGTTTATATGAAACTAGCACCGAGTTAAAAAAAATAGGAGTTATAAGTGGAAAAGATTGTACAACGGAAGCTGCCTTAGCAAAATTGATGTATTTATTGGGGCAAAAAATTTCTGCTAACAGCTTCAAAACCATCTTTGAAACCTCTTTACGTGGCGAAATGCAATAAATTAACCATCAAAATTATTTTGTAGCGTTATTTTTTTTTTGATATTTGGCATTCCATTCACGGAAATGTCTTTATTTACTCATAAGAGTGGCTTTTCTAAGAATCTTTTAAATACATTTTTTATTACTGCTTATGTTGGGCTAGAGTAAAAAATAATTAGAGAGGTGGCCGAGCGGTCGAAGGCGCACGCCTGGAAAGCGTGTATACGCCAAAAGCGTATCGAGGGTTCGAATCCCTTCCTCTCTGCAAATGCATTTTATTAAAGCATATTTGAGAAATGTAAAATGTAATTGCTAATAGTTACCGATATGCAATATATTTCCAGCAAAACGGTGAGAGAATAGCAAAGTTAAAACTAATTAAAAAATAAAGTTCATTAATAAATATTGAAAAGGAAGGTGTAAAACACACGTTTTTAACGTTTTTCAAAAGAAAATAACCTTCCTTTTATGTTCAAATTAATATTCTTGCAGATTAACTAAATTATTTTATATCTTTAAACCCTTAACTAAAAACAAACTTTAAGTCGATAGCAATGAAAAAATTATTCTCTATTATGGCGCTTGCCGCAATGATATTTGTAGGCACTTTAAACGCAAACGCTACAACAACGTACACAATGTCAACCAGCTCACAAGCTTTGGTAACAGCCTCTACGGTTTCTTTTGTTCAAGATGACGCGGCTCCTATTATTGAAGCAGACAAAGGATTCCATCAAGTATTGAAAGAACGCTTTGTAGAAGGTGGTCCAGCATTTATGGGTATTGTACTATTGTGTTTAATTCTTGGATTGGCAATTGCTATTGAAAGAATTATTTACCTTAATCTTTCTACAACCAATACTCAGAAATTGGCTAAAAATGTTGAAGATGCTCTTAACAGTGGTGGTATTGAAGCTGCTAAAGAAGTATGCAGAAACACAAAAGGACCAGTTGCGTCTATTTACTATCAAGGTTTAGATCGCGCCCACGAAGGTGTAGATGTAGCCGAAAAAGCAGTTGTTGCTTACGGTGGTGTGCAGATGGGACAGTTAGAGAAAAATGTTTCTTGGTTATCTCTTTTCATTGCAGTAGCACCGATGCTTGGTTTCATGGGTACTGTAATTGGTATGATTGATGCTTTCGATAAAATTCAAGCAGCTGGAGATATGAACCCTTCTCTTGTAGCAGGTGGTATTAAAGTAGCGCTTTTAACAACTGTATTTGGTTTGATTGTGGCTATTATACTTCAAGTTTTTTACAACTATATTATCGCTAAAATTGATAGTATCGTTAACAGTATGGAAGATGCTTCTATCACTCTTATCGACTTGTTGTTCGATTATAAATCAAAAAATAAAATCTAAACAAACCACAAGATGGCATTACATAAAATTTTAAAAATAGTAGCATTGCTTCTAAGCGTTGCAGGGATTATTTTTCTTGCAATGATCATCGCAAAAGGTGATACAGTTGTAGCTGAAACAGGCGCAGATGTTAATGGCTTTTTGTATGTGGCATATATAATTTTTGCTATAACATTACTTTTCGTAATCTTCTTCGTCCTTAAAGGATTTTTTGAAGGAAATATTAAAAGCACATTGATTGCTGTTGGCGCATTTTTGCTTGTAGTAGTTATTTCATATGTGTTGGCAGATGGAACTCCAATGGCAAGCCAAGATGGAGGCATGCTTTCAGCTAGCGATTCAAAATGGATTGGTGCAGGATTGTATACATTCTATATATTAGCCTTAGTGGCAATTGGCTCAATGGTATTTAGTGGAGTACAAAAACTTATAAAATAATGGCAAGAAGAGCAACACCCGAAGTAAATGCAGGATCCATGGCGGACATCGCTTTCCTACTTCTTATTTTTTTCTTGGTAACTACTACTATTGAAAAAGACAAGGGTATCGCGAGACAGTTGCCACCAAAGGAGCCACTCACAGATGAACAAGTAAAGATAAAAGAGAAGAATTTATTTATAGTAAATGTAAATAGAAACGATCAATTATTGGTAGAGGAACAGTTGATGGAGCTTAAAGATCTTCGTCAGGCTGCAATTGCCTTTCTTGATAATGGTGGAGCACCCAATGGAAGTGTTGAATTTTGTAATTATTGCAAAGGAAAACGAAATCCAGAATCATCAGACAACCCTGATAAGGCTGTAATCTCTGTTCAGAATGATAGGCTTACTTCTTATAAAATGTACATCGCTGTTCAGAATGAATTAGTAGCAGCATATAATGTTTTAAGAGATAGAGAATCTGAGAGACTCTATGGTTGGAAATTTACTGAGAAGATTAAAGATCTTGATGAAGGAAAGATAAAAGGAGAAGTAGCAAAAGAAGCTTTGCAAGAAAAGTTAGAAAGTATTCAAAAACTATTCCCTCAAAAACTTTCTGAAGCAGAGCCTAAAAAATCTGGACAATAATAATTTTAGAATATGTCAAAATTCACAAAGAAAAAAAGTAACGAATTGCCTCCGGTAAACACAGCATCTCTTCCAGATATTGTATTTATGCTATTATTCTTTTTCATGGTAGTAACCGTGTTGAGAGATGATAATTTGTTAGTACAAAACAAATTACCAAAGGCAGATCAGGTAGAGAAACTGAAAAAAGACCGTTCAGTATATATTTATGCTGGAAAACCAAGCATTAGATATCAAGACAAATATGGTTCAGAACCTAAAATACAGATTGGTGATAAGTATGCTGACATTACCAATATTAAGTTTGCTTTAACCGAGGCACGCCAAAAATTACTTCCTGAACTTCAGGACAAAGTAATGGTAGCGCTTAAAGTTGATGAAAAAACAAATACAGGTATGGTTACAGATATTAAACAGGAATTACGCGATCTTAACATGTTAAAAATTATATACATTACTACTCCTGGAAATGAAGTAACTCAATAGAAATATTTTAATTTATTTAAAAAACGTCTTGATATATCAAGACGTTTTTTTAGTTACACTTATTCTTAAAAATACATTTATCTTTATAGGTATGCAAAAGGTGTTTAGATTCTGCTTTACAATATTTCTAGGATTGGTTTCTTTTACGATTCTAGCGCAGGATACTCTTCGTAATACTTCTGTGGATTCACTTTATAGAGAAGATCAGTTTTATGTTGGGGTAACCTATAATGTGCCATTAGATTTACCATCTGGAGCCAATATAAGAGGGCTTTCTGGGGGTGTTCAACTTGGTTTTGTTAGAGATATGCCCATCAATAAACAACGAAATATTGCGATTGCTCTTGGAGCAGGCGTTGCAATAGACCAATTTGGGCAAAATATTTTTATAGATCAAAACTCAAACGGCGAAACTACTTTTAGTGTTCTGGATGAGGATGTAGACTTTTCTAGAAACCGATTTAATATGGCTTTAGTTGAAGTGCCCATAGAATTTAGATGGCGAACTTCAACACCATCAAACTATAAATTTTGGCGTGTTTATGCTGGCTTTAGAGTTGGCTATGCCTATTGGTATAGAGCAACTTTTAAGCAACCTGGAAACAATGTAAATCAAACTAAAATACCTGAATTTGACCCTTTACGGTTGTCTGCTACACTTAGCTTTGGATACAATACATTTAATTTTTTCGCTTCTTACAGTATAAACCCTTTCTTTAAAGATGCTTTTACAGTTGGTGGAGAAGCGGTAGACTTTAGAACTTTGAAAATTGGTTTAATGTTCTATATTTTATAGCCAAAGATTGAAGAGAATCAATTGAGGTAGCGCCCCAAGTAAAAAACCTACTCCAAGTTCGGGATATGTATGTGCGTCATTATTCAATCGTGAAGAAGCAACCCAGCCATTTACAAATAAGAAAAAACTTATTGATATAAGTAGGTTTATTTTAAAATGTGCACTTAAACCCACAAGAAATAGTAATATTCCAGCAACCCCCATTTGGTGTAAGCTTACTTTCACTTTAAAAAATACCATCAACAACGCGCTAAATCCTGAAAATAGAATTGCTACAAAAAAATAATAAAGTTCAGGATCATCATAAGGATCAAATACCATTTTAATGATTAGAAGTAATAAAATACATTGTATCATCAATGGGAATCTGCGTTCTTTCACATTTTTTAAATAGATAGATTCAACCACTTTTAAATTCTTCAAAAGAAAAAATACCACAATAGGAATTAAAATAGTGATAATTGTAATGGCAAAAAGTTCTACTCTTACCAATTGGGGATCTATGTATCTTGGGGTAATACTATAATAAAGAATGGCACCCAAAATAGGTGTCAAAAGCGGATGAAAAATATATGAAGCGGCTTTTAAAAACAGTCTCATTATATTTCTTTTCTAAGTCTGGCAACAGGTACGTCCAATTGTTCGCGGTATTTGGCAATTGTTCTTCGGGCAATTGGATAGCCTTTTTCTAATAGAATTTTCGCCAATTTATCGTCTGTAAGCGGTTTACGTTTGTTTTCTTCTGAAATAGTTATTTCAAGAATTTTCTTTATTTCTTTAGTTGAAACATCTTCGCCTTGATCATTTTTCATCGATTCGCTAAAAAATTCTTTTATCAACTTTGTTCCGTATGGTGTGTCTACATATTTACTGTTCGCAACACGTGAAACTGTTGAAACGTCCATATGTATTTTATCTGCAATGTCTTTAAGGATCATCGGTTTCAGCTTTCGTTCATCGCCACTCAAAAAATATTCTTCTTGATGGTGCATAATAGAATTCATAGTAACAAAAAGCGTTTGCTGACGCTGTTTAATAGCGTCTATAAACCATTTTGCGGCATCTAGCTTCTGTTTAATGAACATAACAGCATCTTTCTGAGCTTTCGATTTTTCTTTGGCTTCTTTGTAGCCTTTTAACATATTAGTATAGTCACGGCTTACATGCAACTCTGGCGCGTTTCTTCCATTCAACGTTAAATCTAATTCACCATCAACAATTTTTATTGCAAAATCTGGAACTACATGTTCTACCATTCTATTGTTTCCTGAATAGGTTCCACCTGGTTTTGGGTTTAATCCTTCAATTTCGTGAATGGCTTTACGAAGTTGGTCTTCAGTAATATCAAATTTCTGAATTAATTTTTTGTAATGCTTCTTGCTGAATTGGTCGAAAGAATCATCAATAATATCAATAGCCAAAGTAACTGAAGGAGTTTGCTCTTTTCGTTCTAATTGAATTAATAAACACTCTTGCAAATTGCGTGCAGCAACTCCTGCAGGATCTAAATCCTGAACTACTTTCAGTACTTTTTCAACTTTATCTTCGGTAGTGTAAACGTTTTGTGTGAAGGCGAGATCATCTACGATATCTTGTAATTCACGACGTATGTAACCACTTTCATCTACGCTACCTACTAGAAAAATTGCAATTTCTTTTTCTTCTTCGTTAAAACGGTAGGTGTTTAATTGCTGCATTAAATGTTGCGTGAAGGAAGTTCCGGCGGCATAAGGCATTTGCCTGTCTTCATCGTCTGCGCTGTAATTGTTTGCTGAGAGTTTATAGCTTGGCACCTCATCATCACTCAAATAATCGTCAACGTTTATATCGGTTTCAATTACTTCATTTCCTTCATCATACTCATCATTATTAATACTGAATTCATCTTCATACTCATCACTCTCTTCTTTTCCACCTTCCAATGCTGGATTTTCTTCTAATTCCTGCGAGATACGCTGCTCAAAAGCTTGCGTAGGCAGTTGTATCATCTTCATCAACTGTATTTGTTGAGGCGATAATTTTCGGGAAAGTTTGAAACTTAATTGCTGCTTTAACATAGGTCTATTTACTACATCATAAAGTTAAAAAAAACTAGCTATTAAAATAGTGAAGTAGCTAGTTTTAATTAAAAATTAGGGTTTCTGTTTGGAATATATAATTGAGCACTAAAAAATTAGAAGTAAACTCGTAATCCTGCATTTGGAGTAATACCCAAAGAACGTTGCTGGGTTTCAATAACCTCTTCATTATCTATATTATAGAAATTGCTGATTTCATTCTCTCTATCTAAAATATTCCAAATGGATATTCCTGCATCTGCTTTTATCTTTTGGGTAATATTAAAATTGTAGCGAGCATAAACATCCACGCGTATATAATTTTGTAGCAGAGAGCTATTGGGAGTTGTATAATTTATTTCATTGTTCAAAATTTCATTACTTATTATAGGTGAAGTATTTGGTTTGCCAGAATGCCAATTGAAGCCCGCCGCAATTTTTAAATTTTTTAGTGAATATGTTGCGCCCAAAGTTATATACTCACTACACATAGGAACCCGAAAAATCGGGTTTAATAATTTGAAAA
>CAZFUX010000065.1:0-11777 GCA_964522085.1 uncultured Aequorivita sp. | reverse complement strand
GTTAATTTAGGTGGTGAAATCTTGGATTCCCGAAAACCTAAATGGAGTGAGTATAATGTTAAATGTTATCAGGCTAAATTTCTTGGGGAAATTAAATTTTCAAGATAAACTATCCGAAAAATTCAAAGACAAAGGTCTTATAGGTTCTTTTTTAATAGGTGTAGTTTTTGCTTTGGCATTTTGCCCATATAGTGGCGCATTGTTTTTTGGCATGCTAATCCCAATGACAATTGCATCTGCAGACGGACTTTATCTACCAATAATATTCGCATTCGGAACAGGATTACCAGTCATTCTTTTCACCTATTTATTAGCTTTTACAGCAGGAAAAATAGGCGTATTCTATAACAGAATTACGAAAATTGAAAAAGTTATGCGAACCGTTGCAGGAGTGGTTTTTATAATAACTGGATTGTATTATGTTTCCATTTTCGCAGGAATATTATAATAGCCAACACTACGTCAAAAAATATATCTTTACAAACGCATCTTTCGTAACTGAATTAATATAGAGAGGTTGCTTATGGGCAACTAATCCTACGCAAGACTGCTAAAAAAATTGAAAATGAGTTTTTTAAACGCAGAATGGAGAAAATTAGCAATCGCAAACTATACGATTAATCCAAGCGTTCTTTCAAAATAATAGCCGATTTAGAATCTTCAGAGACTAAAGAGAATAGTGAAACTGAATTCATTACCGAACATTATTGGGGATACGCAAAAGTGAACGAAAATGTTACCAATGAATATGAAGTAACGCATCCAAAATGGCGTCATTATAAAGTGAAAAGTTCTGAAATAGAAGTTAATTTTGGAACTGTTTACGGAAATGATTTTGAATTTTTAAATAAAATGAACCCTGAAACAGTTATGCTTGCGGAAGGTTCAGAAATAACGGTTGAAAACAAGAAGGCAATAAAAGGACTTCATACATCAAAAAAACTAAAGTAAAAAACAACATGGAACAAACAGAATTCTTAGAAAAAGAAATATTTAAAGATTTGAAAAACTTGAATGAAGGGGCAGACAAAGAAACCAATCCTCATTTTTCTGAGTCAGATTTTGAAATCGTTATTGAACGTCTTGAATATTCCGGAATAGGCGTTTATAAAGTCGATTCTTGGCTTAATGGTGAATCGTACTCTGCTGCAACTCACGAAGATTTCAATAAAAAAGCAACAGATCCGCAGTGGTATACCAAAGCATTCATGACATTCAAAACACGCCAATCCGGACTTACTTATTCCGCTTCCTATAAAGTTTCGAAAAGACTTTTAGCAAGATTTAATGTTTCAGATAGCGAAGAGTAGGCATAAATTTCAATTCTAATCGATTATACTAATTCAAAAGTAAAAAAACCAAGCATAATGGGCTTTAATATTGTACTATTTGAACCAGAAATCCCTATGAATACGGGAAATATTGGTAGATTAAGTTTAGCATCTGGATCAAAATTACACCTAGTAAAACCATTTGGTTTCGAATTAAGTGATAAACGTGTAAAAAGAGCGGGGTTGGATTATTGGCAGCATATTTCCCTCTTTATATATGATAGTATTGACGACTTTTATTCAAAAAACAAGGGAGGAAATTTTGTATATTTCTCAAGTCACGGCACTCAAGATTATTGCGCTATTGATTACGAAGACGAAATATTTTTCATTTTTGGAAAAGAATCGGTCGGTTTACCAAAAAACATAGTTACAGAAAATGCTGATTCAGTTTACAACATACCTATCTTCAGTCCTCATATTAGAAGTTTAAACTTAGCCAATGCGGTTAGTATAGTGGTTTATGAAGGTATCCGAAATATGAAAATGCATAACAACAACTAAATTATACTCTTCATTTTTACTTCTGCTAAAATTCCTTTAAATCCTCTCCAATAATCTCCTTGTTCATTAAAATAATTTCAATACTTTTAGGTGTATGACAGAAGACGCCATAGAAGAAGAAAAAAAAGAGATTGCTAAGCACTACAAACAGCTACTAAAAATCAGTTATCGAACGCTTACAACAGAAGATAAAAAACTGATTCGCAGCGCGTTCGATCTTGCCGTAGATGCCCACAAAGAACAACGCCGTAAAAGTGGCGAGGCTTATATCTTTCACCCAATTGCAGTCGCAAAAATTGTCGCGGCAGAGATAGGTATGGACGCCACCAGTATTGCCGCAGCCCTTTTACACGATGTAGTTGAAGATACCGAATATACAGTTGAAGATATTGAAAAAATGTTCGGCACCGCCGTAGCACGCATTGTAGATGGGCTTACGAAGATTGCACATATTTCAATGTCTGAAGATGTTTCTATGCAAGCCGAAAACTTCCGGAAAATGCTACTTACCCTAAATGAAGACATTCGGGTAATCATCATAAAAATTGCAGACAGGTTGCATAATATGCAAACCTTAGACAGCATGCGGCCCGATAAGCAACGCAAAATTGCTTCAGAAACACTTTACATATACGCGCCACTCGCCCATCGTATTGGACTTTATAATATAAAAACCGAACTTGAAGATTTAGGATTAAAATTTACCGAACCAGAAGTTTACGCAGATATTTTAGGAAGCATTAAAGAAAGTAAAGAGGAACAAGACGCTTATATTGAATCGTTTAACAAAGTGATAAAAGATTCTTTAGATTCTGAAAAATTAAAGTACGAAATAAAAGGTCGCCCAAAATCCATTTTTTCCATAAGAAGAAAAATGCTAGCGCAGAATGTGAGTTTTGATGAAGTTTACGACAAGTTCGCTGTTCGGATTATTTATAAAAGTCCGCCCGAAAACGAAAAGTTCTTCGCCTGGAAAATATATTCAATCGTAACAGATCATTTTCGACCCAACCCAATCAGGTTGCGCGATTGGATTTCTTCACCTAAATCCACAGGTTATGAAGCACTTCACATTACCGTTATGGGTTCAAAAGGCCGTTGGGTTGAAGTACAGATTAGAAGTGAACGAATGAATGAAATTGCCGAAAAAGGTTTCGCCGCGCACTACAAATACAAAAACAAAGAAAAAGACGACGGTGGGCTTGAAAATTGGTTAGACAAGCTTCAGGACACGCTAGAAAATTCAGAAATAAGCGCGGTTGATTTTGTAGAAGAATTCAAATTGAATCTTTACGCAAAAGAAATTTTCGTTTTCACGCCAAAAGGCGATTTGTACTCACTTCCCAAAGGTGCAACAGCTTTAGATTTTTCATTTCACATACATACCGAAATTGGTTTACACACGCGCGGCACAAAAGTAAATGGAAAACTTGTACCATTAAGCCACGAACTAAAAAGTGGCGACCAAGTAGAAATTATAACTTCAGAAAATGCCAAGCCCACAGCCAACTGGTTAAATTATGCAACTACAGGTCGTGCACGTTCAAAAATAAAATCTTCTCTAAACGATGCAAAAAAACAACTCGCCGAGGAAGGAAAAGAAATATTACTTAGGAAGTTAAAATCGCTAAAATTAAATCTTGATGAAGCAACCATTAATCAATTAGTGGTTTTCTTTAAAGTAAAAACAAGTCTCGATTTGTATTATCGTGTTGGCGCAGGGATTATAGACAACACAAAATTAAAAGATTTCGCTTCTTCGCGAAGCAGCGCCTTTATTACCTTTTTCAAAAACAAAATCCGGAAACCCAATACTCCTGAAGATGTTCATAAAGAAGAAATTACCGAAAAATTTGACCAGCTTGTATTTGGTAAAAATGAAGATAAATTAGATTACAAAATGGCGCATTGCTGCAACCCAATTCCTAGCGATGATGTTTTTGGTTTTGTAACCGTTACTGAGGGCATAAAAGTCCATAAAACCAATTGCCCAAACGCCTTACAACTTCAAAGCAATTACAGTTATCGTATTATGCCCGTAAAGTGGATAGACTCTACACAACGAGAGTTTAAAGCAAATATAACAATAAGCGGAATTGATACGATAGGCTTGGTAAACGAAGTAACGAAAGTAATTTCCAACAACCTTCATATAGATATGAAAAGCGTTCACTTTGATAGTGATGATGGATTTTTTACTGGAAAAATAGTAGTTGTAGTAAAAAACAAAGAAATACTCACCAATTTAGTTGATAACATTAAGAAGATTAATGGGATTGATAAGGTAACGAGAGTTTAATATTAATTGTGAGTTCAGAATTATGAGTTATGTTCGATGTGATAACAGACGACCGAAAACGGACAACTGAAAAAAAATTCAGACCTCATTTTCTTCTTTTTCCCCAATGCCAAGTCTAAAATTTCAGTAACTTTGCAACCTTAATTATGAGTTCAAAAACCAATATAAATAATCAAACAATTGTAAAGAACGTCTTTACGAGTTTTCTTGAAGAAAAAGGACACCGTAAAACGCCAGAACGCTACGCCATTCTTCAAGAAATTTATGACCACGACGACCATTTTGACATTGAATCGTTGTACATAAATATGAAGAATAAAAACTACCGTGTAAGCCGTGCTACACTTTATAATACTATTGAATTACTTTTAGAATGTGCCTTGGTACGCAAACACCAATTCGGCCAAAACCAAGCACATTACGAAAAGTCGTATTTTGATCGCAACCACGATCACATAATTCTTGACGATGGCGAAGTAATAGAGTTTTGCGACCCTCGAATTCAAACAATCAAAAAAACCATCGAAGAGGTTTTTAATATTGAAATAACCAACCACTCACTTTATTTCTACGGAAATAAAAAAACCGCAACCAATTCTAAATAATTATGGCAGTAGACTTACTACTTGGACTACAATGGGGCGATGAAGGCAAAGGAAAAATTGTCGATGTCCTAACAAAAAACTATGATATAATTGCACGTTTTCAAGGCGGACCAAATGCTGGTCATACGTTGGAATTTGATGGTGTAAAACACGTTTTACGTACCATCCCGTCAGGAATTTTTCATGAAAATTCTATGAACGTAATCGGAAACGGCGTGGTGATAGACCCAGTGGTTTTTGTAAAAGAATTGGAAGGTTTAGACAAATACAACCTAGATTACAAAAAAAATCTAATCGTTTCGAGAAAAGCACACGTTATTTTACCAACACACCGCTTGCTTGATGCTGCTTCTGAAGCTTCTAAAGGAAAAGCAAAAATTGGTTCTACTTTAAAAGGAATTGGCCCAACATATATGGACAAAACCGGAAGAAACGGAATCCGTATTGGCGATTTAGAGCTTGAAAATTGGCAAGATAAATACAGAGCTTTGGCAGATAAACACGAAGCGATGATATCTTTCTACAATGTAGATGTGCAATATGATTTAGCAGATCTTGAAGCTGAATTTTTTGCAGCCGTTGAAACATTGAAAACGCTAACATTTATTGACAGTGAAGAATATTTACATCAAGCCCAAAAAAGTGGAAAAACCATTTTAGCAGAAGGCGCACAAGGTTCTTTACTAGATATTGATTTTGGGACCTATCCTTTCGTAACATCATCAAACACAACGGCAGCGGGAGCTTGCACAGGCTTAGGAGTACCACCAAACAAGGTGAAAGATGTCTTCGGAATTTTTAAGGCATACACAACACGAGTAGGAAGCGGCCCCTTCCCTACCGAACTTTTTGATCAAGTGGGTGAAGATATGGCTAGAATTGGGAATGAAGTTGGCGCCGTTACAGGTAGACCAAGACGTTGCGGTTGGTTAGATTTAGTAGCCTTACGATACACCGTTCAAGTAAACGGAGTTACCCAACTTATAATGATGAAAGCCGATGTATTAAGTGGTTTTGAAACGTTGAAAGTTTGCACGGCATACAACTACAAAGGTGAAACCATAGAACATTTACCTTTTAATATTGAACCTGAAAATGTAACACCAATCTATACTGAAATGAAAGGCTGGAAAGCAGACTTAACCAAAATGAGCGAAGCTTCCCAATTACCAAAACCTTTGAACGACTATATAGATTTCCTTGAAAAAGAATTGGAAATTCCTATTAAAATTGTTTCGGTTGGACCGGATAGAAAACAAACTATTCACCGCTAATCAACTTTTTGGTGATATTTTCTTAACAAATGACAAATAAATATTTTTTGAAAATATCATCTTTCATATACGTCATTGCTTTTCTTTTCTTCGGAATAAATCTTTCCGCACAAGAAAAACAAAAAGTAGATATTCAATCTGGCTATCTGGAATTACGTCCAGAATTTCCTGATGCCGCCATTTACACAAAAGATGAAACTGGACAAGTTTACATTGTACACGAAGGTGTAGAAATGTGGTGCGACCAAGCATTTGTTTATTTAAAAGAGAACTTCGTAAAAGCTTATGGTGATGTTAAAATATCGCAAGGTGATACTATTTCAATGAATAGTAAATACGGTGAATACAATGGAAACACTCAATTTGCTTTCGCAAGTGGCGATGTGGTTTTAACCGAACCGAAAACCACCTTAAAGACTGACACTCTTTACTTCGACAGAATAAAACAGCAAGCCTATTACAGAACTGGTGGAACTATTCAAGATACCGCAAGTGTCCTAACTAGCAGGTCTGGAAGATATTTTGCTGAAACCAAAAAATATCAATTTCTTCAAAACGTAAAAATTGTAAATCCAAAATATACAGTAAACAGCAACCAACTCGATTTTTTTTCTGAAACTGGCGCAGCCTATTTATACGGACCATCAACCATTGTTAGTGAGGCCAGCACAGTTTATTGTGAGCGCGGCTATTACGATACGCGTGGCGACACAGGATATTTTGTTAAAAATAGTAAAGTAGATTACGAAAACAGAACCCTTTATGGCGACAGTATTTATTTTGACCGAAACAAAAGTTTTGCCTCCGCAACTAATAATATTCGGGTTTTAGACACCATAAATAAAAGTGTAATCCGTGGTCATTATGCCGAAGTATTTCGCGCAAAAGATTCGGTTTTTATTACAAAACGCGCCGTAGCTATTACCGTTCGCGATAATGATTCTATTTACGTTCATGCCGATACACTTCGAGTAACTGGAAAACCTGAAAATAGAATTATGAGAGGGTATTACAGAGCAAGACTCTTTAAACCCGGAAAAGTAGGTGACAATCCAACAAGCGGAAAGTGCGATTCTATTTATGTGAATGAAAAGCGAGGCATTACAAAACTTCTACGTAACCCTGTTTTATGGAGCGGCGAAAACCAAATGATAGGTGATACAATTCACCTACTTTCAGATACTATTACCAATAAATTAGATACTTTAAAGGTCTTTAATAATGCTTTTTTAGTTCAAAAAGATACATTGGGGACTGGCTACAACCAAGTAAAAGGAGAAAGCCTTATTGGGCTTTTTACAAATAATGAATTAGACACTGTAAACATTAATAAAAACGCCCAAGTAATCTTTTATTCTCGAAATGATAAAGATGAATTGGTTGGTATAAACAATACTGTTTCCAGTTCCATCCAGATGTATTTGGCAGAGCAACAAATTAGTGGAATTCGTTTCATCAAAAAAGCAAAAGGTAAAGTTTACCCACCCTCCATGCTTCCCGAAAATGCGCGAATACTGCCCGGTTTTCAATGGCGAGGCGAGGAGCGATTGTATTCCGTAGAAGATTTATTTAAAGGAAAACCTGCGCCTATATTACCCAAAATTACGGGAATTCCTTTACCAAAAGACGAAGGTGAATTTTTTGAAGATATTCCTGAAGAAGAAGTTCAACTCCCTAAAGAATCAAAATTAAGTCCGAAAGATTTGCAGAATAGACCAGATGACCCAAAACCAGAAACATTGGTAAACGAGTCGGAAAGAGATTCTATTCAGCAGAAAAAAAATGATTCTATTCCGAATAACAATAAATAATGTCTGGTTGAGCGCAGTCGAAACCTTTCTCGATAGATCTCGACTGCACTCGAACGGACACTCAACCAAATGAAAAACGATTTCTACAAATACCAAGCACAAACAACCCCGCATCCGTTGGCATTAGAGATTTCGCATGCTAAAGGAAGTTATATTTACGACACTTCAGGGAAAAAGCATTTGGATTTTGTGGCTGGGGTTTCGGCTTGTACACTTGGGCATTGCCATCCGCGAGTGGTTTCAGCAATAAAAAATCAAGTTGAAAAATATCTTCACGTAATGGTTTATGGCGAATATATTCAAGAACCCGCAGTAGAGCTTGCAAAGTTACTTGCTGAGTATCTTCCAAAAAACTTAAACACAACCTATTTAGTAAACAGCGGTACCGAAGCTATTGAAGGTGCTTTGAAACTGGCTCGTCGCGCAACTGGAAGAACTCAAATTTTGTACGCAAACAATGCTTACCACGGTAATACTATGGGCTCGATGAGTGTAATGGGTTTTGAGGAGCGCAAAAAAGCTTTCGAACCTTTGGTTCCAGATTGTTTCCCAATCGCTTTTAATAACGAAGAAGATCTTCAAAAAATAACTTCTGAAACTGCCGCAATTATACTGGAAACCATTCAAGGTGGTGCAGGTTTTATTCTGCCAAAAAATGATTATTTGAAAGAAGTTCGAAATTGCTGCGATGAAACGGGAACACTTTTAATTTTAGACGAAATTCAACCTGGATTTGGACGTACTGGAAAACTTTTCGCTTTTGAACATTTTGGCATAGTGCCCGATATTTTAGTGATGGGCAAAGGAATGGGTGGTGGTCTGCCAATTGGTGCCTTTACGGCTTCTCACGAAGTTATGGCATTACTTCAAGACAATCCAAAATCGGGGCATATTACCACTTTTGGTGGAAATCCTGTCATTGCTTCAGCTGCTTTGGCTACGCTTCAGGAATTGACGGAAACCGATATTATTCAACAAACACTTCAGAAGGAAAAGATTTTTAGAAAACTGCTGAAACACCCAATGGTTAAAGAAGTTCGCGGTAAAGGATTGATGTTGGCCGCAATGATGGAAACTCCCGAAATTGCTTCCGAAGTAATCCTCGCCTGTAAAGAGCAAGGTTTAATACTTTTTTGGCTACTTTTTGAAGGTCGTGCCATTCGTATTACGCCACCATTAACCATCAGTAATGCCGAAATTGAGGAAGGTTGCAAAATACTGACAGACGTTTTAGACGGTATTCAAAAGCAATAATTTAGGCTCAAACTATTTATTTATAAGCTCTTACTAAACATCATTCTGTTAATAACTCCGTTAACAATAAAGGTGGTATAACTATTGAACTTATATTTACATTAGTATCTTTAAAATAGTTGAAACCGTTAAACCATGCGTATGCAATTAAGTTCAAACGAAAATAACAACTTCTCCCTTGAAAAATTTGAATCTATGCTGAAAACCAACAGCATACTCTTTTTCGACTCTGAGGAATTTGAAGAAATAGTACACCATTATCTTGAGAATGGAAAAATTGCATTGGCTAAAAAAGCCACTAAATTGGGGCTTGAACAGCATCCAACTTCTACAAACCTGAAGCTTTTTCAAATTGAAATGTACATTTTTGAAAACCAATTAGAAGTTGCAGAAGAACTTTTGGACCAACTATACCAATTAGAACACAGCAACGAAGAAATATACATTCAAAAAGCAAATATTTTTTCACGCCGAGATAAGCATGAAGAAGCCATCACGCTTTTGGAACAAGCCCTAGAAATAACTGATGACGAAGCAGATGTACTGTCGCTATTAGGAATGGAATACCTTTTCACGGATGATTATCAAAACGCCAAACACTATTTTATGAAGTGTTTAGAGCAAGATGAAGAAGATTATTCTGCACTTCACAACGTTATTTATTGCTTCGAATATCTTGAGCAATATGAAGCGGCTATAGATTATCTAAACGATTTTTTAAATAAAAATCCATATTGTGAAGTAGCTTGGCTCCAAGTTGGCAAGCAATATTATAAGCTAAAAGATTACAAAAAAGCACTTGCGTCCTATGATTTTGCAATAATAAGCGACGACCGTTTTATAGGCGCATACCTCGAAAAGGGTAGGACTTTGGAAAGAATGAAGAAATATGTAGAAGCAATTGAAAGCTACTCCATTACTTTAGGTTTAGACGATCCAACCTCCTATGCTTTATTACGAATGGGAAAATGTTATAAAAAATTAGGGAATGCCGAGATGGCACTTCAATTTTTTACTAAATGTGTAGAAGAAGATTCATTACTAGACAAAGGCTGGATAGCCATTACCGATTTCTATTTTAATGATAAGCAATACCAAAAAGCACTTTATTACATTGAAAAAGCAATAAATATAGATGCTGAAAATTTAAATTACTGGAAACGTTACGCCAAAATAAACAACAAATTAAATCTTTTTGAAGAAGCCGAAGTAGGTTACAGAAAAGCGTTGGAATTAGGAAATTATGAGCTAGAATCGTGGTTAACTCGCGGTGATATTCTGAAAAATTTAGGCGAGTTTGAAGCCGCCGTAAACAACTTTAATCAATCCTTAGAATTCTACCCAGAAAATGCTGAAATAGAATACCGTCTTGCAGGGCTTTATTTCACTTTAAGTGAGTACGATAAAGGCGCATTCCACCTAAAAAATGCACTAAAATCTGAGCCTGAATTTTTAATGATTATTGAAGAGTTATTTCCTTCAGTATTTAAGATGAAAATGGTTCAGGAAATAATCAAACATCACAAAAATCCTTCACTATAATTTGTGTATTTTTGAGGTTCTAGCGAATTAAACCTATGCCTCAAAGAACATTTCTTCAGTATTTAATAGTAACCGCAAAAGGACTCGCAATGGGTGCTGCCGATGTAGTTCCAGGAGTTTCTGGCGGGACAATAGCCTTCATTTCGGGGATTTATGAAGAGTTAATAGAAACCATTCATGGCATTGATTTAGGGTTTTTAAAAATCTGGAAAAAGGAGAGTTTTTCAAAGGCTTGGAAACACTATAATCTTTCTTTTTTACTGGCACTTTTCTCAGGAATTTTTATCAGCATAGTCTCTCTTGCTAAATTAATATCCTGGTTTTTAGCAACATACCCCATTATGGTTTGGTCCTTTTTCTTCGGATTAGTAATTGCTAGTATCGTTTATGTTGGTAAACAAATAACAAATTGGCGATTAGCCGTAATTGGCGCGCTTTTTATAGCCTCCACCCTATCCTATTTAATAACCATTGCAGACCCAATAGGTTCTCCAGAAAGCATTTGGTTTCTTTTCTTTGCAGGTTTTGTGGCTATTATAGCTATGATACTTCCAGGAATTTCAGGAGCATTTATCCTTTTACTTTTGGGAGCATATACCGCTGTTATTGGCATTATAACCCAACTTGGCGAAGGAATAACAACTTTAAACAGTTCTCTTTTTTTAGAGGCATTTGGAAAATTATTAATATTTGGAGTTGGTGCAATTTTAGGGTTAAAAATATTTTCTAAAGTTTTAAACTGGTTATTTAAACATCATAAAAACCTTATACTTGCTGTACTTACAGGATTTATGATTGGCGCCTTAAACAAAATTTGGCCTTGGAAAGAGGTGTTGCAATACAGAATGAACCACGCAGGAAAGCAAATTCCTTTTATTGAAAGAAGTATTTTACCCCAAGACTTCGACGGAAGCTCGCAGGTTTTATACGCTATCATTTTTGCAATAATTGGCTTTTTGACAATATTTTTGTTGGAGAGATTAGCGGTTAAAACAGAAACCCCCAACTCCTAAAGAGGAGCAAAAATTCTAAAAAAATAAATCTGTCACCCTGAGCGCAGTCGAAGGGTTGAGTTTTGAATATTAAATTTTGAATTAATACGTGATTAGTTTCACTACGTTGTTGTGTATTCCCTTCTCTTTTCTCACGTAATGTAG
>CAZFUX010000064.1:0-12595 GCA_964522085.1 uncultured Aequorivita sp. | reverse complement strand
TAACAGTAAGATACGAAATTTACAAGAAATCGACTAGCCCGTGCAACGGTCTTATATTGTAATGAAATGGATATTTAAATTTACGATTCTTCTTGAAGCGTACTAATTTATTTCCATAATCAAAAGTTACTGTAAATCTGCTTAAAAACCACCACCTACGCTACCATCACGGTCTTCGTATATCCGCGCTCTGGTTATCGCATCTTCTTCAGGGAAGGAAGTATTCACCTCTTTTAATTTAAAATTACCTACAATTAGTTCTGGAATTCTAGTGCGTTTGCCAAAAATATTTCCACCAAGACCAAGGCCTAAAAAATCTTTAAAATGATTTTTAGTTGATTCTTCAATAAAATTGAAATCGTCAAAAAAGCCAAACTACATCGCTAGAACCGGAATCTACAAGTAATCTAACGTCTTCCTGTTTTTCTTCCGAAGCTACTTTTAATGCAATATAGGGTTTGCCTCCTTCAAAATTTAATGATAGATCTTCACACTTTCCACAAGACCTCAATGGATATTTTTGAGGATCGTAAACAACAATTACTTCAGAGGAATAATTAATTTTCACAATAAAATTCTGAAAAAAATCATTACCCAGAATTCCGTGAATAGGAATTCCCATTCTAGGCGAAAAGTTTAATTCACTATCAAATATTATATACAGCGAGTGGTTTCTATCTATAATATTCCCAATTTTAATTTTATTATTCAAACTTTTTAAGGCATCTACCTTTCCTCCAGAACCTAAACCCTGCAACTGTACTGGCGAAGTATTACGAAGCTGAACGCTATCTGTAGCTTCTAAACTGAAAAGTATTGTAGATTTTACACCCGTATCAAGTATAAAAAATAGTGGAGTTCCATTTATTTCAACCTTTACAATTAGGAAGGTAGTTTACTAATTTAAACGAAATGCGATTTTTCTTTTTATTATTTTGAAGTAAAAAGCCTTGCTGCGCTGTTAATGAAGCGGTAAAGCATAAAAAAATATAAAAGCAAAAAATCTGACCAAAATTTTATCAATTATTTAGAAAACACTTGAAGATATAAAAAAAAGCTGAAAGTTGACATAGGCACAATGGAATTATAAAATATATTTTGCAACTTTGTCTTAAACAATTTTACTATGCCATCAGTTTCAAAGAAAGGGAAAAATATGCCCGAATCACCAATCCGAAAGTTGGTGCCCTATGCCGAAAAAGCATATAAAGCATATAAAACTGTTTACCACTTAAATATTGGCCAGCCCGATATAAAATCGCCAGACGTTGCGATGGAAGCTGTGGCAAACCACCACTTGGAAATTCTTGCTTATACACGTTCTGAAGGTTCGCAGGAATACCGTGAAAAAATCTCAAAATATTATCATAAAAACAATATTCTTGTTGAAGCAAATGATATAATTGTAACAACCGGTGGAAGCGAAGCATTGCTTTTTGCAATGGGAAGCATTGCTGATACTGGCGATGAAATTATAATTCCAGAACCGTTCTATGCCAATTATAACGGTTTTGCAACCGCATCAGGTATTAAAATCGTTCCTGTTAATTCAAAAATTGAAGACAATTTTGCGCTTCCTCCTATTTCAGAATTTGAAAAACTGATTACTCCAAAAACCAAGGCAATTCTTATCTGCAATCCTGGAAATCCTACGGGTTATCTTTATTCAAAAGAAGAAATACAAACCTTAGCGAAAATTGTAAAAAAACACGACTTATTTTTGGTTGCAGATGAAGTTTATCGCGAGTTTACCTATGATGGCTACAAGCATTACTCAATTTTAGAAGAAGAAAGCATGGCCGACAACGGAATTATAATAGACTCTGTTTCAAAAAGATATAGTATGTGTGGCGCACGCATTGGCTGTTTAGTTTCAAAAAACAAACAAGTTATTGCTACTGCTTTAAAATTTGCACAGGCTAGATTGAGTCCGCCAACTTTTGCACAGATAGCCAGTGAAGCGGCTTTACAAACTCCACTAAGTTATTTTGACGAAGTAATTGTAGAATACCAAGACAGGAGAAATACCTTGGTTGCTGCACTAAAAGCCATTCCCGGCGTACAAGTAGGCGAACCAAAAGGTGCTTTTTATTGCATTGTACAATTACCCATAAAAAACAGTGATGCTTTTGCACAATGGCTTTTAGAAGATTTTGATGACAATGGTGAAACAATAATGGTTGCTCCAGCAGCAGGTTTCTACTCTACCCCAGGCGTTGGCTTAAATCAAATAAGAATTGCATATGTTTTGAAAAAGGAAAGCCTTTTAAGAGCCGTTGAAATATTGAAAATCGCGCTACAGAAATACAAGGATTAATGCGCATTGAAGAAAACAAATCGCTTAAAAATTACAATACCTTCGGAATAGATTGCAAGGCGCGTTATTTTGTTTCAGTTGAAACTATTGATGAGCTTAAAAAAGTACTTACCCAAAAACCTTCCAAGGATCATTTTATACTTGGAAGCGGCAGTAATATGTTGCTTACGGATAATTTAGATGCTTTTGTGCTTCATATAAATTTAAAAGGAAAAGAAATTCTAAAAGAAACCGATACCGAAGTTTTTGTAAAAGCAATGGCTGGCGAAAACTGGCATGAGTTTGTGCAATATTGTATTTCGAAAGATTTTGGCGGTTTGGAAAATCTTTCCTTAATTCCCGGAAACGTTGGCACGGCACCCATTCAAAACATTGGCGCTTATGGCGAGGAGCTAAAAGACACTTTTGAAAACTGTAATTCACTAGAAATTGAAACTTTAGAAGAAAAAGAATTTAGTAAAGACGAATGCGCTTTTGAGTACCGAAACTCCATCTTTAAAAATGAAGCCAAAGGCAAATACATTATAACAAGCGTAACTTTTAAACTTACCAAAAAGAACCATAAAACCAGTATTTCTTACGGCGATATTCAAAAGAATTTAGTTAAAAAAAATATTGACAACCCTTCCTTAAAAGATATTTCTGAAGCTGTAATTGCCATTCGTCAATCAAAACTTCCAGATCCTAAAGTGTTAGGTAATAGTGGTAGTTTTTTCAAAAACCCAGTGGTAGATGCTGAAACATTTCAAGAATTTAGAAGAAATTTTCCTGAAGCTCCTTTTTATGAAGTTTCGCCTACAACATTCAAAATACCAGCAGGTTGGCTCATTGAAAAAGCAGGCTTTAAAGGCAAACGCTTTGGCGATGCAGGTGTGCATAAAAACCAAGCCTTAGTTTTGGTGAATTATGGAAACGCTACTGGTCAAGAAATATGGCAACTCGCAATGGATATTCAAAAAAAGGTGAAAGAAATGACAGGTGTTTTTATTGAGCCTGAAGTAAATGTGTTTTAATTAGTCCCAAACACTCCGTCAATAACATAAATCACTCCGTTTGAGCCATCAATGCTACCTTTTAGTATTGTAGCTCTTGTGCCTTTTCCGTCAGAAATAATTATTTGTTCGCCAGATTTTGTTGCAGTTAATGTATTTCCAGCCAATGTTTTAAGCTTAATTTTTCCGCTTTTAGCAACTTTTTGCATTAAAGTTTCACTATCCATTTTTGAAACTATAATATGAGAGCTCAACATTTCAACCAGTTTGGCTTTATTCTCGGATTTAGAATAGTCTTTCAAGATTATAGAATCTATTTTGTCAATTGCATTGTTTGATGGTGCAAAAACAGTATAAGGACCTTCTTCGTTAGTAAGTTGATCCGCTATTTCTGCTGTAACAACGTAACTTGTATATTTTTTAAGCTGAGGCTCAGTCATCATCTTAGACATTACACTTTTTATTTCTGCAATATCTTGTTCTGTTAAATCTTTCTTTTGTGCTCTTTTGGTAGGGATTTTTGCGACAGTATCAACCATAACCTTTTCAGGTGCTACATTTTTTGAGTCTTTCCCTTCGTTTTTACAAGAAAATATAGAAAGAGATATTAGTAAAATGAATAAGAAAGTAAGCAGTTTTTGCATTGTAAAAGATTTAAGATAGGGGTTAAAAATACTTAAATTTAGAGCAAAACAGTAAGAAAGATTGTATTTTTGCATCAAAATTAAAGCAATGAAACTTATACTTATCACAGTAGTACTTTTATTAATAGGTGTTGCAGGCATTGCAATAAAACTTTGGGCAAAAAAAGATGGGAAATTTGCAGGAACTTGTGCTAGCCAAAGTCCTTTTTTAAACAAAGATGGAGATGCATGTGGTTTTTGCGGAAAAACTCCAGATCAGTTTGAGAACTGCGCAGAGGAAAATCACAAATCTGAAATTCCATCCTGATAGCTATCGGGATTAAATAAATTTCAAAAAGCAAATTTTCAAAATTGGAAATCAGAATTCTTCAATCAACAATCATAAATCCTCATGGTGCTACTTTACATCTTCGGTGCTATTGCATTGATTAACTGTGTTTATTATCTTCTCTTTTCAAAAATTTCATTTATAAAAGTTTCTAAAAAAAACACTTCAGAAAAATCCCCTGTTTCGCTAATTGTTTGTGCTAAAAATGAAGCTGAAAATCTTCAAAAATACATTCCGATTTGGCAAAAACAAAACTATCCAAACTTTGAAATTATACTTATAAACGATGCTTCTAGTGACGAAACTTTGGAAATAATGGAGACTTTTGCTGAAAATGATTCAAGCATTCAGGTAGTAAACGTAAAAAACAACGAAGCCTTTTGGGGGAACAAAAAATATGCACTCACTTTAGGAATAAAGCGAGCAAAAAATACACGGTTAATTTTTACAGATGCCGATTGCTATCCCGCTTCCAATGAATGGTTGGCTACAATGGCTTCAAAATTTTCAGAAAAAAAACAATTAATTTTGGGTTATGGTGCTTATGAGAAATGCGCTGGATTTTTAAACAAAATGATCCGTTTTGAAACCCTGATGACCGCTGTACAATATTTTTCGTATGCCAAAGCTGGAAATCCGTATATGGGCGTAGGCCGCAATTTAGCATATACAAGCGAACTTTATTATGAAAATAATGGCTTTATGAGCCACATAAAAATACCGTCGGGAGATGATGATCTTTTTGTAAACGAAGCTGCAACAGCAAAAAATGTTTCCATTTGTATAGAGCCTGAAGCATTTACGTATTCGCTTCCAAAGAAAAAGAAGAAAAAATGGCTTATTCAAAAGAAAAGGCATTATTCTACTGCCAAGCTTTATAAACCCAAACATCGTTATTTATTAGCAACTTATTACGTTTTAAACTTATTGTTTTGGCCATTGGCAGTAGTAAGTTTGTTTACTAAATTTTGGGGGTTCGCGCTTGGAATTTTACTTATTCGCATTGTTTTTCAGTACATAATTATTGGCAACGCGGCGAAAAAATTGAAAGAAAACGATTTAATTCCATTCATTCCTTTCTTTGAAGTTTTTTTAATCTTCACACAATTAAGTATCTTTATTTCTAACAGCGGTGAAAAAAACGCGCGATGGAAATAACTTTAGAAGAAATTTACCAACAAATAGAAGAAGCGAAGGACGGTAAGCAGAGTGCTTTCAAGTTTTTGCTAGATTATTTCTGGAACGAGGTTTATGGATTTCAGCTAAAAAGAGTGCGCAACGAAAACGATGCAGAAGACATTACTATTGAAACTTTTGCAAAAGCTTTTGATAAAATTGAAACCTTTGACGAGGGCTATAACTTTTCTATCTGGTTGGTGGCAATTTCGAAAAACATTCAAATAGATAAGACTCGTAAAAAAAATGCTTCCGTTTATGCAAATTCTACCGATGCTTCTAAAGAACAAATACAGAAAATTGCAGACCACTCGCCCACCCCTGAAGGTAAACTAATACGAGAACAAAATCTTGCAGAATTGCTTCAATATATAAAACGGCTTAAACCACACTATCAAGAAGTAATAAACCTTCGGTATTTTCAGGAAATGAGTTATAATGAAATTTCAGAAACACTGAGAGAACCTTTAAACAATGTTAAAGTGAGATTGCTAAGGGCACGTAAACTTTTAGCAGAAATCATTTCAGAAAAAAAATAAAAACACTTAACTCTTCAAAAGAAATCACTTTAATATTATTCATGTATTCTGTGTACTTTCTTCTCGCATCTTAATTCTATTTTCGTGTTTCAATTTCGTACTTTTGCTACTAATTATGAAAAGAAAAACAACTGTCGGTATAAACGGCTTTGGACGCATAGGTAGAAATCTTTTTAGATTACTACTTAATAATCCTGAAATAGAAGTCGTAGCAGTAAACGACCTTGCTGATATAAAAACATTAAGTCATCTACTTAAGTATGATAGTATTCACGGCATTTTAAAAGAAGAAATCACTTTTCACGAAAATGAAATGACCGTTGCTGGAAAAAAGGTGAAATTTTCTTCTGAAAAAAATATTGAAGCTATAAATTGGACAAAAGTTGATGTAGTTATAGAATGTACAGGCAAATTTAAAAGCCGAAACCAACTTGAAAATCACTTAAAAAATGGCGCAACCAAAGTGATACTCTCTGTTCCACCTTTGGACGACGATATAAAAACAGTGGTTCTTGGCGTAAATGATAGTATATTAAACGCAGAAGACGCTATAATTTCCAACGCCTCTTGCACCACAAACAATGCCGCACCAATGCTTAAAGTAATTAATGACCTTTGCGGTATTGAGCAAGCTTACATAACCACAGTACACTCCTACACAACAGATCAAAGCCTGCACGATCAGCCACACCGCGATTTGCGACGTGCTCGTGCTGCTGGGCAATCTATTGTACCCACAACTACTGGTGCGGCAAAAGCATTAACCAAAATTTTTCCCGATCTGGCAGACGCTATTGGCGGTTGCGGCATTCGCGTACCAATACCAAACGGCTCTCTAACAGATATTACTTTGAATGTTAAAAAAGAAGTTTCCATTGAAGAAATAAACAATGCCTTCAAAAAAGCTTCCAAAAATACACTGAAAGGAATTCTTCAATATACTGAAGACCCCATTGTTTCCATAGATATTGTAGGCAATACTCATTCCTGCATTTTTGATGCTGAAATGACTTCAGTTATTGGTAAAATGGTGAAAATAATTGGATGGTATGATAATGAAATTGGCTATTCCTCCAGAATAATAGATTTGATTGAGAAAATTTCAAAAGAAAAAAATAATCCGCTTTTCAAAAATAATAATGCACAAATTTATTTCAAAATATAGCGTATTTACACTTTTAATGTTGTGTGCATTATTAACCCAACAAACTATTTCTTCACAAATAAAAGATACTAAGGTATATACCCAACAATTGCAGTATAAAGACGCAAAAGAAAATACTCAAAATACACAGGAAGAAAATACCAACTACGTTTTAAAGAAAAAAGCGGCACGTTTAGAAAAAGACATTAATGAACAAGAAAAATCAATATTCCTGAGTAAGCTTACCACTTGGCTTAGTATTGCGCTAATTTTAATACTTTCATTATTAACACTTTCACTTTACAAAAACAATAATTTAAGAGCCAAAGCAAATAAATTATTACAAGATAAAAATACCGAACTACAAGCAGCAAAGATACGAGCCGAAAAAGCATCACAAGTTAAGGGACAGTTTCTATCCACAATTACCCATGAACTCCGTACACCTATGTATACAGTATCTGGACTTACGCATTTACTATTGGACGAGGATCTAAATCCAGAACAAAAAGAACTATTAAACACCCTTAAACTATCTAGCGAACACTTGCTTTCATTAATCAACAATCTTTTAGACCTTAACAAACTGGAGGCCAATAAATTTGAACTAGAAAGAGTTTCTTTTTCCTTGAAAAAAAGAATAAAAGATATCCTCGTATCTCTTAAAAATTCGGCAGATACAAAAAACAATATTATAAATTATGACTACGATACTAATCTTCCAAATAATGTAATAGGAGATGCTCTTAAAATATCGCAAATACTAATAAACCTAATTAGCAACTCAATAAAGTTTACTGAAAACGGTACTATTTGGGTTCGTGTACAGAAAGTTGAAAACACTTCTCAAAATCTGGAAATTCTTTTTGAAGTTGAAGATACTGGTGTTGGTATTTCCAAAAAAAAACAAAATACCATTTTTGATTCATTTTCTCAGGGTTCATTACAAATAAACAGAAAATACGGAGGCACAGGACTTGGTCTTTCTATTGTAAAAAATATGTTGGAATTAATGGGTAGTGAAATATTTTTACATAGCCAGCTAGGAAAAGGTTCTAAATTTTGGTTCAATTTAAGTTATGATGCACATATTGAAAATACTAAATCAATTGAATTAAATGAAACTAAAGTAATACTCGACAATGATATTTTCGAAAATAAAAAAGTGCTTATTGTTGAAGACAACAAAGTAAACCAACTAATTACCAAAAAGATTCTTACTAAGAAAAAAATAATATGCACAGTAGCAGATAATGGTACGGATGCTGTAAAAATTGTAAAAAAAGAAACATTTGATATAATTTTAATGGATCTCCATATGCCGGGAATAAGCGGTATTGAGGCTACAAAAAAAATTAGGGGATTTAATACAACAGTCCCAATAATTGCACTTACAGCTATTTCTATTGATGAAAATTCAGAAATTTTTCGCAAAGCTGGCTTTACAGAATTTATCCCAAAACCTTTTAAAGCAGAAGAATTTTTCGATAAAATAAATAGAGTGCTTTTAAAACAATAATTCGCCTTTTATACGCTGTTTAAATTTAACTTCCCCTTCAAATAAAAATTCGGTTTTTATTGGTAAGTAATATATTTCTGTAATGTTGGCAATAGGTTGTAATCTCATAAAATCTTTTTCAGTGGTCAAAATTAATTTATGTTTTTTTAGGTTTTCAATTTCAGAAGTTGTAAAATTATGATGGTCAGGAAAAGTCTTTTCTTCAAACTGAAATCCTTTATTTTTTAAAAAAGAAACCAGTGGTTTAGGGTTAGCAATACCTGTAACTAAAAGGAAATCTTTGTTATTTAAGTACGCTATCGACTTTGTAACCGTATTATTTTTAATTTCAGAACTATACCCTATTTTTGAAAAGTAAACTTGCTGATTGGCTTTTAGTTTCAGCTTTCGAGTTATTTCTTCAATTTTAGAATTTTCAATAGTTTCCGGGCATTTTGTAACTACAATAATGTTTGCTCGTTTTGCACCAAATCTAGGCTCACGAAGGTTTCCCGCTGGAAGCATACAATCCTTGGAATACAAATTATCATAAGGTGTAAGCAAAATATTCAGCGAAGCCTTTACTTTTCTATGCTGAAAAGCATCGTCTAGTAAAATTACTTCAGTATCAATTTCAAGTTTTTCAATACCTGATCGGCGGTCTTCACAGACTGCTACGGTTATTTCGGGAAATTTCTTTTTAATTTGAAGCGGTTCATCGCCAACTTCTTCCGCTGTACCATTTTCAAAAACTTCAAAAAAACCACTTGTTTTCCGTTTATAACCACGACTTAAAACCGCAATTTTATGATTATCTTTTAGAAAAGAAACCAGAAACTCAATCATCGGCGATTTTCCTGTGCCGCCTGTGGAAAGGTTTCCTACGCAAATAACTGGTAAATCATACTTTTTACTTTTAAGCCAACCCTTATCGTACAACAAATTGCGAAGCGAACTAATGCCACAGTATAAAAGTGAAAAAGGAAATAGTAACTTTCGCAAAATATTCATAGAACGAAAGTACTAATTCCGCAGAAAATTGTGATTACTTTAAAATAAAATTAGAAGGCATAAAATTTCAGTAAACTGTTATCTTTACTGAAACTATAAAAAAATGAAGGTAAAAGAAGTAATTAAGCTGCTTGAAGAGTTGTCGCCACTCGCCTATTCTGAAAGTTTTGACAATACAGGTTTACTTGTGGGCGATGCAAACGAAACTGTTTCAGGTATTTTGGTAACCTTGGACACTTTAGAAAATGTGGTCGATGAGGCTATAAAAAATAAGTGCAACCTCATCGTAAGTTTTCACCCAATTATTTTTTCAGGATTGAAGAAAATAACTGGAAAAACTTATGTAGAGCGTGTAGTACAAAAAGCTATAAAGCACGACATTGCAATATTTTCTAACCACACAGCGCTCGATAATTCGTGGAATGGCGTAAATGCGATGATTTCTGAAAAGCTTGGTTTGGTGAATCGAAATCTTTTAATTCCGCAAAACGAAACCATTAAAAAACTCATTACTTATATTCCTTCAAAAGATGCTGAAAATGTTAGGAATACTTTATTTAAAGCAGGTGGAGGAACTATTGGTAATTATGAAAATTGTAGTTTTAATGTTGAAGGAAAAGGAAGTTTTAAAGGCAATGAAGATTCAAATCCAGTAAAAGGAAAAAAGGGTGAAATAATTTTTGAAGCAGAAACTCAGATAGGGATTACTTTCGCTAAACATCTTCAAAGTAACATTTTAAAAGCACTTTTTGAAGCGCATCCTTATGAAGAAGTAGCTTATGAAATAACCACCCTCGAAAACCAAAACCAGTATTTCGGTATGGGAATGATAGGTGAGTTTGAAAAAGCAATGGATGAAATAGCATTTTTAGAATTTCTAAAAAAAACAATGAAAACAGATTGTATACGTCATTCACAATTACTAAAAAAGTCTATAAATAAAGTTGCGGTGCTCGGCGGAAGTGGAAGTTTTGCCATTGAAGCAGCAAAAAAAGCAGGAGCAGATGCATTTGTTTCGGCAGATTTTAAATATCACGACTTTTTTAAGGCTGAAAACACAGTGCTTTTGGCAGATATTGGACATTATGAAAGCGAACAGTACACAAAAGAGCTTTTACATGCGTTCCTAAAGAAAAAAATCACTACTTTTGCAGTCCTTTTATCACAAATAAATACCAATCCTATTAGCTATTTATAATTTATGGCAACAAAAACCGAAGTTACTGTTGAAGAGAAGTTAAGAACCTTGTACGATCTACAACTAATAGACTCAAGAATTGATGAAATTAGAAATGTTCGTGGCGAATTACCTCTAGAAGTTGAAGATCTTGAAGATGAAGTAGCAGGAATGAACACTCGTTTGGAAAAACTTAAAGCGGATCTTGAAGTAATTGAAGATCAAATTAAGGAGAAGAAAAACAGTATTGAAGAGTCTAAAACACTCATTAAAAAATACGCTACTCAACAAGATAATGTTCGTAACAATCGCGAATACAACTCCTTAACCAAAGAAATTGAATTTCAAGAACTTGAAATTCAGCTTGCAGATAAAAACATTAAGGAATACCGCGCGCAGATAGAGCAAAAAACACAGGTAATTGAAGAAACAAAGTCACGCTTTGATGGACGCTCAGAGCACTTAAAGCACAAACAAAACGAGCTTGACGAAATTCTAAAAGAAACTGAAAAAGAAGAGCAAACACTTATTAAGGAGTCAGAAAAATTTGAAAAACAAATTGAACCACGACTTATTAAGGCTTATAAAAGAATTCGCACCAATGTAAAGAATGGTTTAGCCATTGTAGCTGTAGAGCGTGGTGCTTCTGGAGGTTCGTTCTTTACCATACCTCCACAAGTACAAATGGAAATTGCTGGTCGCAAAAAAATTATTACAGACGAACACAGTGGTCGTATATTGGTAGATGCAGATCTTGCCAATGAAGAAAAAGAGAAGATGGATGCAATGTTTAAAAAACTTAAATAAGCGCACCAAACCAATTATAACAAAGCCTTCACATTAAGTGAGGGCTTTGTTCATGCATTAACTGCAAGGTTTTTAAAATTATAAAGACCAAGTATGAAAAATATTTAAAATGAAAAAAACAACAATATTGATTGCTAGTGTTTTCCTTTTTTCACTTCAAGGTGCTTGCAAACCATCTAATGAAAAAAATAAGAAAGCTAAAGAAATCGCTCAAAGTGAGCAAACTCCAACGCAAACAGAACCTATTAACGGACTTAAAAAAGCATATTTTGCTAGTGGTTGCTTTTGGTGTGTAGAAGCCGCTTATGAAAGTGTAAACGGTGTAAAAGAGTCAATATCTGGTTATAGCGGTGGAGAAATGCAAGATCCAACGTATAGTAATCATGGTGACCATGCCGAAGCTGTAGAGATTATCTATAATCCAGAAGTTGTAAATTTTAGCCAATTGCTCGATGTTTATTTTGGATCGCAAAATATAACTCAAGTAAATGGTCAAGGCCCAGACAATGGTTCTTCTTACCGTTCTATTGTATTTTATCAAAACGATGAAGAAAAGAAAATAATCGATAAAAAAATTGCCGAATTGAATAAACAATTAGACGGTGATAAAGTTGCAGCACAAGTTTTACCGTTCCAAAAATTTTGGGATGCGGAAGGATATCATCAAAATTATGAACGCAACAATCCTGATAATCCGTATGTTCAGAATGTTTCTATTCCGCGGTTAAATAGGTTTAAAGCAAAATTTCCTGAGCTTTTAAAGAAAGTGGAAAGTCATTAGCTTTTAATTCCTCAATCCCTAGCCTAACAGCATCATTGCGAGTAACGAAACAATCTCTATTAGGTTTTTTTGTATCAACTTATCAAATTTTCGATGCTTTTATTTCAAAAATTAATGGATATAGTTTATTGACTTAGGCACTTAGCTACTAATGTTTTTAATCAGGCAAGGTTTACTTATA
>CAZFUX010000063.1:0-12652 GCA_964522085.1 uncultured Aequorivita sp. | reverse complement strand
CTGATGTTTTCATTACACTGAGGTTTTAGTGTATCGCTATTCCAGAACGGGACAATACAATTTTAAAAAAGACACTCATTAATGGGTGTCTTTTTTATTTTTTAAGTCCCAGAATACTGAAGAATAAGCTGAAGAGTATAATTTGAATTCCTAGGAGTATTAGTGTAATTGCAGGAATAACAATTCTTAAAATTGTAGTGGAATTAATATCGCCAAAACTGAGTTGTTCCCAATCATTATATGCAGTAAAGCTTAAAATAATTCCTGTAATTACCAATATAAAACCTACAATCAAGCCTTTTTCTAAATTGATGAATTTAAAAAGGCGGTCATATTTTTTAGATTTTGGTAGTAATTCATTTTCAACAGTAAAGACTTTTGTAAGTCCATAAAATAAAATAAACTGAAACCCAATAAGAAGAATCCCTGATGTAAACAAAAGCGTATGCACATCAAAAGTAATAGCGCCAATATTTACGGGACCACTTATTAAAAATGAGGAAGTAATAATGCCGAAAGTCATTAACAGCAATCCAGGTATCAAAAAGAGCCAGTTTGGGCTATAAAGAACCAAAAAGCGTAAATGTCGCCATCCATCGCGCCAAGTATTTAGATGAGGCGGGCGAGTACGGCCGTCTGGTGAAAGAATTGTGGGTACTTCAGCAATTTTCATGTTCTTTAAGCTTGCCTTTACAATCATTTCACTGGCAAATTCCATTCCTGTTGTTTTAAGCTCCATGCGGTTATAAGCTTCTTTAGAAAAGCCACGAAGCCCACAATGAAAGTCGCCAATTTTAGATTTAAAAAAAAGGCGACCAATAAATGAAAGGATAGGATTTCCCAGATATTTATGAAGAAAAGGCATTGCCCCTTTTTTTACTCCACCCTTAAATCGGTTTCCCATCACTAGATCAAATCCTTCCCGTAGTTTTATAACATAGGGCATTAAGTTGCTGAAATCATAACTATCATCTGCATCTCCCATAATAATATAGAGTCCTTTTGCGGCTTCAATTCCGCCACGTAAGGCGCTTCCATAGCCTTTTTGGGGTATGTTTACAATGCGAGCGTTTTCTGTTTGCGCTATTTCTAATGAGCCATCAGTACTGCCGTTATCTGCAATTACCACTTCGCCAACGATTCCTTCCTTATTAAAAAATAAGAAAGCCTTACGAATGCAAATAGCAAGGGTTTCTGCCTCATTTAGGCATGGCATTACTATTGAAATCTCAATATTCTTCATCGGGAATTTGCTATTTTTCGGAAAAGTAATAAAACTATCAAGAATCCAAGGGCATAATTATAAAACAAATACCTACTTATTGAGTGACAGGCTAATGCCACCAATAAAGAGTTGGAAACAATTAAAAGTGAAGAAAGTAGTAATATGCCATTTTCTGCTGTAAAATTTTTAATACAAAGCCAAAAACTATAAATTAACACCAAAAGCATAAGAATGGCAATAATTATAGAGTGAAAGCCATGAAATACTCCCTCAAAATAAATAACAATATAGTTCTTGAAGTTTCTTTTTAGCAAAACAGGAAAAATAGCTTTACAGGTTTTCTCTATTCTAATAGAATTTTGTTCTATTCTACCATACTTTTCATTATAAAAGTCTATTCCATTTTGAAATATATTTTGATTACATATAATTGGGAAATTATCATGGAACACTTGGTATTTATTTTTGTTGTCACCCTTTATCTTGGAGCTTAACAGCCCCAGACTATCAATTTGATGGTAGGATTTCAAAAAAATTAATTTGTCCTCCTCGTTATCAATATAGTTGGCGTCATCTTCATTTGAAACAAAAAGAGGCAACGCTACAACATTTATATAACTGAAAGGTGTGGTAACAAAATGCCCATAAATTATTTTATTATAAGTCTTGTTTGTCAATTGGTTTATAAATGGCAGAATGATTAATAAAAAGATTACATAAATTTTTAGTCTCTTTAACACCTTTTTTTTGTGTTTTAATAAATAAATGAATGCAACTATAAGAGGAACTATAATGAATTGTCCGCGAGTTAAGGTAAGAAGAACAAAAAAGATGGATATATGTATTATTTTTTTATGCTGATTTTGGAAAATAAGATTGAATGAAAAGGCAATTAACAAAAGGTAAAAAGGGTAAGCTAAACCTTCAGAAGCAATATTATTTGCTATGGATAAATGAGGAAAGTATGGAAAGATTAGAATTGAAAATAACAGTACTTTCAATAAAAAATGTATTTTAATAACACTTGAAATTTTCCGTAGAAAAATGTAAATACTTGTAAACCCCAGTAGCAACTGCGTTGAGATAACTGCATAATCAAAAAAAGCGCCAAAAACTATGGTATAAATCCTGGCAAAAATAACATAGCCAGGATATCTGTTAAAATCTCCACGCAGATAGCTAAAACTATCAAAGGAGTAGATAGCTGGTTGATATATGAAATAGATAAAAAGAATAGAAAAAATAATGAATACAAAAGAGGAAAAATGAAATTTTCCCCGTTTCATAACATTTAGAAATTTGTTCAATTTTATTGGTTTAATCGATTAATACTATGGATAAAAGTAAAAAGAATTTTAGTTTTACATAACTTTAGCAACTATACATTTTTAAAAAAAATAAAGTCATCCAAACCACACCAAATTATAAAATTGAAAGATATACCATTGAGGCCAAACCACAGTGGGATAATTTTATAACTACAGCCAAAAACAGCACATTTTTGTTCTATAGGGACTTTATGGAGTATCATAATGATAGATTTAAGGATTATTCACTGCTTGTCTTTAAAAATGATAAACTTGTAGCGCTACTTCTGGCGAATATTTTTGAAGGAGAGCTTCATTCGCACCAAGGCTTGACTTATGGAGGATTGGTTTTGGGTAAAAAAACCACTTTTGATGAAACATTTCAGATTTTCAAAAACCTACTTTCTTTTTTGAAAGAAGAAGGAATTGAAATTTTAAATTTGAAACTGCTTCCTAAGATTTATCATCAGTTACCAAGTGATGAAATTGATTATTTACTTTTTCTTACTCAGGCCAAATTGACAAGGCGAGATGTTACTAGTTGCATTGCAAATGATAATCGCTTAAAAATTAAATCTTCAAATCGCCTACGTGGAATTAAAAAAGCAATAAAAAATAATCTAATTGTAAAGCAAGAGGCAAATTTCAAACCTTTTTGGGATGAAGTTTTAGAACCAAATTTAGCGCGCGTTCATGATCAAAAGCCTGTACATTCTTTGGATGAAATTGCCTGCTTACATTCTAAATTCCCAGAAAATATTAGACAATTTAATGTTTATAATAACAATCAAGTAGTTGCTGGAGCTACCATTTTTGAAACACCGAGCGTAGCTCATTCCCAGTACATTTCAGCAAATGAAATGGGAAGACAAAATGGAGCGCTAGACTTCCTTTTTAATGCTTTATTGGAGCATTATTTAGATAAGAAATACTTCGATTTTGGAATTGTAAATGAAAGCCAAGGGACAAAAATTAATCGAGGTCTACTTAATTGGAAAGAAACTTTTGGCGGACGAACTATTGTACACGATTTTTATAAAATTGAAACCAAAAATCATCAACTTTTAAACGATGTGTTTATATGATTCCATTTTTAGATTTAAAAGCAATCAATCAGCGTTTTGAAGCAAAGTTTCAAAGCAGTTTTAAGCAATTTTTAGATTCTGGGTACTATATTTTAGGAAACCAAGTAAAATTGTTTGAAGCCAACTTTGCCAGCTATTGCGATGTAAAACACTGCATAGGCGTTGGCAATGGTTTGGATGCACTTCGCCTTATTTTAGAAGGCTATAAAATCCTTGGAAGACTAAATGAAAATGATGAAGTTTTGGTGGCTTCAAATACCTATATAGCAACCATTATAGCAATAAAACAAGCAGGTTTAAAACCTGTTTTGGTTGAGGCAGATATAGATTCGTATAATTTCGATGTTACTTCACTTAAAAATTCCATTTCACAAAAAACGAAAGCCATAATGCCTGTTCATCTTTACGGAGCGCTTTCGCCGATGGAAGAAATTTTGAAAATTTCAAAAGAAAATAATTTATTGGTTATTGAAGATGCAGCCCAAGCCCACGGTGTAAAAAATAAAGAAGGAAAACTTGTGGGAACTATAGGCGACGCAACAGGCTTTAGTTTTTACCCTACCAAAAATTTAGGCGCTTTGGGAGATGGAGGAGCAGTAACTACTAATGATGATGCATTGGCGGAAGTTATTTATAAGCTTCGTAATTATGGCGCTTCAACAAAATATGTGAATGATATTTTAGGAGTTAATTCTAGGCTCGATGAAATTCAAGCAGCTTTCCTGAATGTTAAATTACCAATGCTAGATGCAGACAATGAAGCTAGAAGAATAATTGCCAAGAAATACCTTTCAGAAACAAAAAACGAAAAGATAAACCTACCAAAATATGACGGTAGTGAAAACCATATATTTCATCTTTTTGTAGTTCGTGTTAAAAATAGAAATGAGTTCGTAGATTATTTAGACAGAAATGGAGTTGGTCATTTAATTCATTACCCAATTCCGCCCCATAAACAGAAAGCTCTTTCAGAATATTCACAGCTAAGCTTTCCTGTTACTGAACAGATTCATAATGAAGTGATAAGCATACCCATAAGTCCAATACTTTCTGAATTAGCTGTAAATAAAATTATTTCAATTTTAAATAATTATTAATTGAAGGTTCCACAATTCATAAAAAGGAATTTATTATTAAAAATGACTTCTTTGAATGCTGGAGTTATAGGTGTTCGATTAGTCATTTCACTTTTTATCCAACGACTGCTTGCAGAGCTTGTTGGTGAAGCTGGAATCGCAAAAATAGGTTCGCTTCGCAATTTATTGGAAATGCTGAGCTCATTTTCATCTGTAGGCTTTTTTAGTGGAATTGTTAAATATGTTGCCGAATATAAAGAAGATAAAGAGCAATTACAGAAATTATTTTCCACCACTTTCGTTTTTACCATTTTTGGTTCTATTGTTGTTTTCGCAGTTTTATTCTTTGGTTCTGGTTACTTAAGTACCACTATTTTTGACTCTCCAGATTATAGTTATCTTATAAAACTACTGGGCGTAATGGTTCCATTTATAAGCATGTACCGTATTTTTAACGGAGTTGTAAATGGACTTTCGCGTTACAAAAAATTGGCGAGGATAGATATGTTTAGTTATATACTAAGCGCAACCCTAACAGTTGCCTTATTACTTGCCAATAATATAGATGGGGCGTTAATAGCTATTGCAGTTACTCCTGCATTACAATTGTTTGTCTTGCTTTTTATCTTCGTAAAAGTACTGCGAGAGTATGTTCAGTTTTCTAAATTATCTTTTAAAATCCCGATGGCGAAAAGTCTGTTGGCTTTTTCATTGATGTCCTTCTTTGCTACTATTTTACTTAATTATGTAGAAATTGATATTCGCGTAATGATACAGAACCGAATGACAATTGAAGATGCTGGAACATGGACTGCAATGACCAATATTTCTAAAAACTATATGGTTTTTTCGGGTGCTATTTTTTCACTTTATGTATTGCCAAAATTTGCTGGAATACATAACAAAACAGATTTTAAAGCGGAATTAATAAATATTTACAAAACATTGTTACCACTTTTTGGGGTGGGAATGTTATTGATTTATTTTTTACGAGAGTATGTAATTCTGATTATCTATCCCGATTTTCATGCTATGGCCCCGTTGTTTAAATGGCAGCTTTTGGGCGATTTTATTCGGCTGGCGGCTCTAGTTTTAGGGTATCAATTTTTGGCTAAAAAAATGGTGCGAAATTTTATTTTTTCAGAAATCGTATCTCTTGGCCTTTTTTATGGCTTTTCATATTATTTAGTACGGATTTACGGAATTGAAGGTGTAGTAATGGCTCACTTTATAAGATACATATTATATTTTGTTCTAGTTGTTTTTCTAGTTTTTAGATATTTCAAGAAACAAAATAAAATTTCTAAAAACGATACTTTAGAATAGGATAGATAGTTTTATCACCAATTAAAAAAATGATAGATTCCAAAAACTCTTATAGACAGATAATGAAAGCCACATCGCTTTTTGGCGGTGTTCAGGTTTTTAAAATCCTGATTTCTATAGTGCGTTCAAAATTTATTGCTTTGTGGATTGGACCTGCAGGTTACGGTATAGCAACGCTATTTACAACAACATTAGGTCTTATAAGTGGAATGACCGATTTTGGACTTAGTAAAAGTGCTGTTAAAGATATTTCTTTTAACTATAACAGTGAAAATACTGAAAACGTTTCACGTACAATTCAAATTTTAAAGAAATTGGTGTGGTTTTCAGCTTGTTTTGGAGCTTTAATAATGATTGTTGCCTCACCGTGGTTAAGCGAATTTGCTTTTGAAAGTAAGGCGTACACATTCTCTTTTATTTGGATTGCAATTGCGGTTCTTTTCAAACAGCTTTCAGAGGGTAGGCTGGCTATTTTGCAGGGACTTAGAAAATTAAAAAAATTGGCAAAAGCCAATTTGTACGGAAACCTTTTCGGTCTAGTTTTCACACTTCCACTTTATTATTTTTATAGAATAGATGCTATTGTGCCAGCAATAATTATTTCGTCATTCATAGCTTTTATTTTCACATTTTATTATTCAAAAGATACTGAAACTGAAAAAGTAAAACTTTTAAATAAAGAAGCATTTTCTGAAGGCAAACCAATGATTTATTTAGGAGTAATGCTTAGTGTTAGTAGCATGATTGGGTTATTGGTGGCCTATTTAATTCAAATTTTTATAAGTCAAGATGGGGGAGTAGCTCAAGTAGGGCTTTATAATGCAGGCTTTGTTATATTAAACTCGTACGTGGGTTTAGTATTTAATGCCATGGGAACAGATTATTTTCCAAGATTGTCTGCAATTTCAAATAAAATAGAGCAAATTCGTAAAACTGTTTTTGAACAAGCATACATAGCCATTTTACTTATTACACCCATTGTTGTATTATTTATACTTGCCGCTCCATTATTAATAGTTCTTTTATATTCTAAAGAATTTTCACCTATTGTAAGTATGGTAAATTGGGGTATTTTAGGGATGGTTTTTAAGGCTGTTTCTTTTGCAATGGGCTATATAATAATAGCCAAAGGAGATTCAAAAATATTTATAAAAACTGCAATAGGGTTTAATAGCTTACTTTTAGTTGGTAATATAGTGGGTTATTATCATGGGGGTTTAGAAGGTTTGGGAATTAGCTTTCTTATTTATTACATTATTCATTATATAGGTATTCGTATCATAACAAAATATCGCTATAATTTTTATTTTGAAAAAGGTTTTTATTCTATTTTCGGTATTTGTATTTTTTTATGTGGTGTAGCTTTTTTGCTTACTTATATTGAAAATGTATATCTAAAATATATAACACTATCCATAGTAGCTTTAATTTCTTTTGTATTTTCTTATATTCAATTGGATAAAAAGATGGATATAAAAGAAGTTATCGGCAAATTTTTTAAAAGAAAGAAATGATAGAATTTTTAAAGAATATATATAGAAATCTTCGCAAGAAATATAGATTTTTTAAATCTGTTAATTGGTTTAAAACGTATTATTTCAACTATAAAATGTTCCCTGCATCCGTTGCCAGAAAATTACCAGTTTTCTTTTATGGCCCAGTAAAATTTTCTTCATTGAACGGTGTTTTTAAAATAGATGCTCCAATACAACGTGCTATGGTTGGTTTTGGTCAACAATATGAAATGAATACAAAACATCAAGGCACATCAGAGATATTATTAAGAGGAACGTTTGTAGTAAAAGGAAACGTTCAGTTCGGGAAAGATTATTTTATTTTTATTGATACTGATGCATATTGCGAATTTGGACATCTAGCATCACTAGCATCTAAAGGGAAGTTAATATGTAAAAATAAAATTGTACTAGGTAACTCTGCAAGAATAGGTTCAGAATCTCAATTAATAGACACTAATTTTCATCAAATGATAAATACTGAAACAGGCGAAAAGTATTCCATGGATGGGACTATTCAAATTGGTAATTATAACTTTATTAGCAATAGAGTTTCTATTATGCAAAAAACGATAACTCCAAATAATTGCACAATTGCTTCTAACACTTTGTGTAATAAAGATTACACAAGATTGGGCGAAAACATTCTAATTGGCGGTATACCAGCTAAATTATTAAAAGAAAATATTTCTAGAGATTGGGAAGGCGAATTAGCCAACCTTACAAAGAGTTTGATTATTAATTAATTTTTTTCATTTTCCCCAAATATCAATATAACGGCTAGCAATTTTAATATAATCGTGTTCTCGATTAATAAACCGCCTTGCATTGCTGCCAATTTTCTCAATTTTTTTAGGGTTTTCAATCAACCCACTTAGCTTTTCTACTATGTTTTCAACATCTGGCAAGGCGTTTATGCATACGGTATCTTCTTCTAAATCATAGCGCTCAAAAAACTCTTTTTCAACACTAGTATAACTACTTTTTCTTTCACTATTACCTTCAAAGGTTTATTTTTGTCTCTGTATTTTTTTAAAAATTACATTTTTATGGCGCAACAACTTTTTAATCCCTTTGAGGATTTAATTTTCGATAATCATTTTTGTTTTCTTTCTGGAGACTTGACAACTGAAAACATGACTGTTTTTCCACAATGGTTAATGGATCAATTTAAATTTGGCGATGAACGGATTGAGATGATGGATAAAACCAAAGACTATACGTATGCTGATCTTAAATTGCCGTGCTCACCTGTAGTAAAAAATGCTTTTGAAGAACTAGATATAAAGATTCAAACAGCGTATAAAAATGGTTTTGAGGGAATAACAGCTCTCGATGAAAAACTGCTTTTTCAATGGACAGGCAGAATGGTTTATGGACTACTTTATTACGAAATGCTTTACGAAAAAAACAGACTGCTAAAACAAGGTGAAGAGTTTGAGCTTTCTACTACACTCAAAGAACGTTTTGGGTACTTCCATTTAATGCTGCAATCCATAATAGAATCCGTTTCTTTTGTGGGGAAAAAACCTTGGAGTATCGTTGTTTTCCCGCTTAAATATTCATCAGATATTTTTAGTTATCGTGATGACGCTATCAATTTAATGTTTTCGTTTGGAGTTAATGGTTTTGGCTTTATTGCTTGTTTACAAGATAATGGCGTTATTGGAGAGGAGGAAGAAGAGTTACTCCAAAAGACAAAAGGACACGTTTTACATCCCATTCAATTTGAAGAGTTGTACGCCCGTTTTCATTATTCAGATTATATATTGCAATATAAGCCAGAATACAAAATTGAAAATAAAAACAGCAAAATTTCTATTGAAGCACTCCCTATTGAAGCTAAAGGAAATAAACCTGTTTTCGGGTTTTGGGATGAAGACATTTTTGCCCAGTTGCTTTCTAACTATTGGAGTGTTTATGGTATTGAAAGAGACGATATTTTAAAATTTCAAAAACCACCGCTTAGTTTTCTTGAAAACCCATATACCAAAGATTTTATTAATCCAGAATCTATTGATTTGCCATTTTAAAGGCTTTTTCATTTTCTCCAAATATCAATATAACGGCTAGCAATTTTAACATAATCGTGTTCTCGATTTATAAACTGCCTTGCATTGCGGCCAATTTCCTCAATTTTTTCAGGGTTTTCGATCAACCAGCTTAATTTTTCTACTATGTTTTTAATATCTGGTAACGCATTTATACACACTGTATCTTCTTCTAAAACATAATGCTCTAAAAATTCTTTTTCAGCACCCGTAAAAACAACTTTTCCCTTTGCCATAGCTTCCAGCGCATTATAGCCTTGGTCGTAACCAAGTACTTGGTCTAAAACAATATGTGCGGCGTTGTACTTTTCTATATATTCAGTATAAGGAACACTTTCAACCGTAATAATTTCAATTTTTGAAGGGTATTTTTGCTGTATTATTGCAAGCGCAGCTTCAAAATAATCACTTCCTTTTTTAAAATAATTCCCTCTATTTATACCGTTAAAAATAATAATTTTCCCTTTGGAAGAAAAGGGTTCAAACTTCAATTTTTCAGTATTTATAGGGTTTGGAAGTAATCCCAAATACTTTTCAGTTCCTTGAAGTGGAATGTCATAATCTAAATCTGAAGCCATAACACCGTCAACGTTTTCAAAAACAAAATTGTGAAGGTCTTTATATTCAGGTTTTATATATTTTAAAATAGGATATAGTTCTTTTTCAGCTATTTTACCTTCAAATAATGGAGTTAATATTGAATACCGAAACCTTTTTTCAAAAGCATATTTTACGCTAATATAATCTGTGCCACAGGAAAGTAGGAATAATTTTATATTGTTTGCTTTTAAATATGAAATAATTTCTTTTTCGTATTTCGGCAAAATCCCGAATGAACTTTCGTTTATAAGCTGAACCACATCAAAACCAGTAAATTTTACTTTGTGTTGAAAAAACTGTTTTTTTAAAGAGAGGGAAGTAATATCTAATCCAAAAAGTTTAAATAAACCAACCTTTGTTTTTTTTGAAATGCCATAATTATACTTGCTTTTTAAAAGTACATCTGAAGGATATTTTTTAAAATAATCGCCTGTTGAAACTAACGTCACCTCGTGACCTAATGCCAACAGCCCTTCTTTTAAAGAATTATGTAATCTGCTATATTCGCCTAGCAAAAGTATTTTCATTAAACTTATATTTGTTTTTACAAAAAATCAAAAATACATATTAAATAAGGATGTCCGCCCAAAAGAAATTTAAAGTGTGCTTAGTCTCAATCTCGCTCTCTAAAGGAGGTGCAGAACGTTCTTGTGCAATGTTGTCTGAAATGCTTGAAGAAAAAGGACACGACGTAAAGGTTGTAGTGCTCAATGATGAGATAGACTACCCTTATGGCGGAAAAATTTTTAATTTAGGAAAATATAAAAACGAAAAAGACACAAAGTTAAAGCGAATACTACGTTTCATAAAACTACGTGATTTTTTAACAAGGGAACAATTTGATGTAGTAATAGACCATAGGTCTAAAAATTATTTTAAACGTGAAGTGTTTTATCATCGCTATATATATCGTGGAATTAGGAAAATTTATGTTGTTCACAGTTCTAACAAAGAGCAATATCTTACCGAAAACCCTTCTTTATTTTCAAAAATTTGCAATACCAATCTTTTAAATATTGCTGTTTCAGAATATATTGAAAGTGAAGTTTTAAGTAAACAAGGAATAAAAAATACAGCTACAATACACAATGCTTTTAATCCTTCTTGGCAAGAAAATACTAGCGAAATACCCGAAATATTAAAGAATAAAAAGTACATTTTATCTTATGGCAGATTAGATGATACTATCAAAGATTTCACTTTTTTAATAGAAACCTTTTCTATTTCGCAGATTTGGAAAAAAGATTTTTACTTAGTTATCTTGGGCGATGGAAAAGACGCAGATATGCTTCAGCGATTAGCCGCTTCGAAGAATTGTGCTGATAAAATTTTATTTTTGCCTTTCATGAAAAATCCGTTTAGTGTTATTAAAAATGCACACTGTGTAACGCTTACCAGTAAATATGAAGGCTTCCCGATGGTGCTAGTAGAATCACTTTCTATGGGAACTCCAGTGGTTTCTTTAGATATTACTTCTGGCCCAGCAGAAATCGTGAAACACAACACGAACGGGGTGTTGATTGCAGAAAGAAGTTTACCTTTATTTTCCGAAGCATTGCAAAAAATTTGTTTTGATGATGTTCTTTATGCATTCCTGAAGAAGAATACAAAAGCTTCAGTTAAAAATTTTTCAATGGAAACCATTTCTGATAAATGGAATAAAATAATTCAACATGCAATACGCTAGTCTTGAAACAATTAATTTAATTGATATTCCAAAAATAAGCGATCCACGCGGCAATCTTTCAGTAGTTGAAGAAGGCTTTTTGCCGTACAATGTAAAACGGGTGTATTATTTATACGATGTGCCTAGCGATGCTTATCGTGGTGGTCATGCACACAAGGAACAACATGAGTTTTTAATAGCATTAAGCGGTAGTTTTGAAGTAATCCTAGATGATGGTAAAAATAAAAAATCTGTCGTTCTCAATAAGCCAAATAAAGGATTGTTGATACCCACAGGGATTTGGCGCGAGCTTGAAAATTTTTCTTCTGGCTCAGTCTGTTTGGTACTTTCTTCTGGAAGATTTTTGGAGAGCGATTACATAAGAGAATATGCTAATTTTATTGCTTCAAAGAAATAATAAAAGAACCTTATGGCAATGCTATACAAACGAATAAAACTTTTTGTTTGGATTAATGGATTGGTAAGCTGGTGTTTTTATCCCTTTTTAAAACGTATTGACTTTCGAAAAAAGAAAACTTCTAACGTTCAAATTTTAGAAAAACCCCAAATCATTTCAATAGATATGTCGCAATACCATTTTGAAGGAAGTGCGTATTGGAAAAAATTTGAAAACTTTAAAAGTGAAGCACTTTTTTGTGTTGAAATATCTCAGGCTAGTGTTATAAGTAAGGGAATTGTCATAGATGCTAAAAATAGAATTATCCTAGAAAGCACTATTTTTCAAAAAGAATATACTCACTCCATTTAGGTTTTCGGGAATCCAAGATTTCACTACCTAAAT
>CAZFUX010000062.1:0-12691 GCA_964522085.1 uncultured Aequorivita sp. | reverse complement strand
CATAATTTAAAATACGAAAAAACTAATGGGGAAACAAAAGGATAAGCATAATAAATTAATAAAGGTGAAGTGTTAGCTTCACCTTTATTAATTTACGATTACAAATAAACCTTCTTAAACTTAGGATACTTAACAGTATAAGTAAACTCCTTTTTATCGGTTGCATTGGATTGCAATTGCAATTTCCAACGTAATATTCCTGTTTTGTCGTTGTACGCTGCATTTTCAGTTTCTATATCTTCTACTTTAATTTCCTTGTTTTCCGAAATTGGAATTCTGTCTTCAAGTACTAAGCTAATAGCAGTTTTCTTGTTGTTTTTTACTTCAATCTTATAGCCTTTAGCTACAATTCGTGTGCCGCCCAAAAAGGATTTGCTTTTAAAGTTTTCTAACTTTTCACGCTTTACAATAATGTCTGGATCCATTCCTAATGAAAGGTTTAAACTGTCTGCTGTTGCTTGCGGATTTATTAAGGATTTTCCTGCGTAATTACCTTCAAAATAAATATTTGCTTCCCCAGCAAGGAAATCAAACTTTTCCCAATCTTTAATTGTTGCGGTAAGGAACACATTTTCGTTAAGCTCTGGTGCTGCGTAATGTTGAAACTGCGCAGGCAATTCAAAATTATCAACCTCAATAACAGTTATTTCGGCGTTGGATTTTATAGTGTATTTTTCTCTTATTTCGAAACGGGTTGTGGTAAGGCCAGTTTCTTTCATTGCAACTATATTCTCAACTTCAACTGACGAAGAAGATAAATTAACTCCAGCAGCTTTGCCTTGCAATCTTTTAGTTAACCATTCTGGTTCATCTGAAGCAACACCATAAGCCGTTATTACAACTTCATCTAAAGAAGTACCCCCTTCCAAACTAACATTCATATTACTTGCATAAATGGGTAAACTTTCAGTTTCAAAACCTACATAACTATAAGTCAGTTCACGAGAGCCTTGAACATCTAAGCTATAATTTCCATCAAAATCTGTTTGTGTTCCTTTTGAAGTTCCTGCAACAATTACATTCACTCCTGGCAAAGGCAACCCTGTATCGTCCATGACCGTTCCGCTAACCTTGCGAATTGTTGGATTGTATTTATAGTTGTTATTACGCACTGGCGCTGCGCTGGCATAGCTTCTATTATTGAAATTAAGATACTTTGGAAACAAGGTTGGCTTAATGTTATTGGTGTTTGGATCTCCTGTTGATAAAACCACATTTACATTATCCCAATCTGTACCACTTTGTTGATAAACATTGGCTTTGTACGAAAACTCGATAGGGGAGGAGGTGTTTGTAGCGCGAATATCATACAAAGGAAACCAACCTGCATTTTTGATATTGTATTTCAGCTTTAAAACAAGGTTTGCAGGTTTTGAAGTATTCAATTTTAAGGTTATTTCGCCACGTTGTTCTTTTTTGGAATCGTCCAATTTTAAAAGTTCGTTTTGGTGGTCTGCAATTGTTTTGTGCAATTCGACCAAAAGCAGTTGTTGCTTGTAGATTGCGTTTTTTATTTCGGTTACGCGGTTTCGATAATATGTAGACATTTCTTTTATCATTTCCACAGAAAGATTAGTGGCGTCGCTATTAATGCGTTGGTTTTTTTTAAGCAATTGCAATTCTTCATTATAACCCGCAATTTCATTTTCAATTTGGTTTTTTTGCTGCTGAAAAGTCTTCAGAAGATTTTTTACAGTTTGGTATTCCTGTGAAGCTTCCTTTTTCTCCAAAAAATCTATATTGAAAACGATTGATAACACCGAAGCATCGGCCAAACCTGAAATCTGAATGCTATTTTCATCAATATCTGAGGAAAGATTATTGAAAATAAAAGTGTTTTCACCCGATAAAAGATTTATAGAAGCCGTGCGATCAATGGAAGCGCCTTCCAAATAAACGGTTACTTTTTCAATTTTAGAATTTGTGGGCTTTTCAGCATTTGCAAACAATGCGAAAGGAAGCAGAGCGAATAATAATAGAAAGTTTTTCATAATGATGGTTTTTAGTTGATTCTGAAATCAAAACTATTATAAGCTTGAACATATAAATAACTGCTTTGAGGGAAGTAGGTGTTTGAAATAGGGAAGTATTTGTTTTGGGTATTCAACAATAAGAGCAATCACCAAAATCTATGTAGATTTAAAGAAACTTGCTTTTCAATTCCGCAGTAGGAATCATACAGCTTTCCGTTCTACCAAACCATTTGTAACGGTTTTTGGCAATGTAATCATAAACTCCATTTCTTATAAATTTTGGCACAATCATAAAACCGTAGAGTAGCGGATACGCGCCAGGAAGATACTTGGCAATGTGAAGTGCTGCTGTAGATTTTTCATAGTGTTTATCACTATTTATAAATATAATAGAATCTACTTTTGAAGTGTCTATATTAAATTTTGAAGTAAGCTCAAGCCCAATTTCACTTTGAAGCGCAGCAAATTTAAAAACGTTTTTTTTGTCTCGTTTAATAACATAAGTAACTGCGCCGTTACAGAGGTTGCAAACGCCGTCGAAGAGGATTATTTTACGATTTTCTAACATATTTTCTCTAGCAAAGCCGTAAAATCTCAAAGGATTTTTCTTGACGTTTTTGCGCCTTTGCGTACCATTTTTATACTTTCTCCAGTTCTTCCAAACTCACATTGGTCTTAAAGATTCCATAATTTACAAATGCTTTGTTTTTCTCAATGGTGTCAATGGCTCCAATGGCTTTGCCGTCAATCATTCGTACTCTGTCGCCAATTTTTAGTGTTACTTTCGGTTTAGGTGGCGGTAGTTTTTTAGCTTCTTCTTTTGCTACTTTTTTGCGTTCGCGAATTACTTCAACTTTTTTTTCTACTTCTTGGATTATCTTTTTCTCTTTGATTTTTACAGCTTTCTTTACTTTTGGCGCAAGCTTTTTGCGTTTGCTGTTTTCAATCATTACAAGCTTTATCAATTCATCCATCAATTGCTTTTTCTGCTTGTTATTATGAAATTTTTCTGAAAGTGAATCTACCTTTTTACCTAAACTGATGAGCTTTTGGTTGGCATCAAATAATTCTTGATAGCTTTCGAGTTTCTCCTGAACGCGGACATTTACTTCTTCTAACTGTTTGTTTTCAACCCTTGCTTTTTGTTCTTCATTTTTAAGAGATTCTGAAGTTTTCCGAAGGTTTGAACGCTCCTTTTGAAGGCTAGCTATAGTTTTATCGAATCGCACTTTACCGCGTTCTATTTTCTTTTTCGCCCTGTTAATGAGGCTGTATGGAATTCCGTTTTTCTGTGCAACTTCAAAAGTATAACTACTTCCTGCTTCGCCTAAATGTAGACTATACAAAGGTTCCAGTGATTTATTGTCAAATTGCATATTCGCATTCATAGCGTGTGGCAATTCGTTTGCGAGCAGTTTTAGATTGGTGTAATGCGTTGTAATTATTCCGAAGGCTTCACGCTCGTAGAAAACTTCAAGAAAAGTTTCGGCCAATGCGCCACCAAGTTCTGGATCACTTCCAGTTCCAAATTCATCTATCAAGAAAAGTGTATTTTTATTACACTTTTTAAGGAATTGATTCATCTTTTTTAAGCGATAACTATAGGTACTTAAATGATTTTCAATGGATTGATTATCACCAATATCAGTCAACACTCGTTTAAAAAAACACATCTCGCTTTGTGGTTCAACTGAAATCAGCAAACCACTTTGAAGCATAACTTGAAGCAGTCCTACGGTTTTTAACGTAATACTTTTTCCGCCAGCGTTTGGTCCAGAAATTACAATTATTCGTTTATCAGGAACCAATTCGATGCTCTGCGGAAATGTTTTTTCTTTTCTTTTATTGTTTGAAACTAATAATAGCGGGTGAAATGCATTTTGAAGCGAAATTCTCTTTTTCGTTGTAAGAATTGGTAAAACACCATTAATTTTTAGCGTATATTTTGCTTTTGCATAAAGCACATCCATACTTATTAAATACTCCTGATAGTCTGCTAAAAGTTCCGCATACGGACGCACAAACTCCGTCATTGCTTTTAAAATTCGTTTTATTTCTTCGTCTTCCTCGTAAATTAAATTACTTAATTCATTAGCATACTCAAGTGTTTCCTGGGGTTCTATATATACAATACTTCCTGTTTTTGAACTTCCTAAAACAGCGCCTTTTACCTTTTTTCGGTGCATTGCTTTTACGGCAAGTACACGGCGATTCTCTACAACAGACTCTCTGATTTCATCTAAATAATCATTTTGGGAATATTGCGAAAGTGCTTTTGTAAAAGAAGAATTTATCTTTCCTTTTACAACATTTAATCTTCTGCGAATCGTTCCAAGTTGATTAGAAGCTTCATCTTTTATGTCGCCATATTTATCAACCCGCTTATTTATTTCTTCGGAAATAGTTGAAGTATAATTAACTTCTTCAGAAAAAGAATTTAAGTGAACATAAAACTCTTCAAATTTTTTGAAGAATTTTAAGAGAATCCGAGTAGTTTCAGAAATAGAAAGAATTTTTCGAAATCCTGAAATTTCTAGTGTGCTATTTTCAATTTCAAACAACCGAAGTTCCCTAAAAATAGGATCGAAACCGTGGTTTGGGATGTGATTATCACCATCAAAAGAAGCGGTGAATTCCTTCACGCGTTGAAGCTCTGGTTCTATAGCTTCAAACTCAGCGAAAGGTCTTATTGAAACTACGTTTTCACGTCCTGGTTCTGTAACGCAAAACTCAGACACCTGGCGTAATACCGAAGGAAACTCGAGGTCTTCTAATGTTTTACTATCTATACGGGCTTTCCGCTTTATTTCCATTAATTTTACTTTTTCAGCAATCATACAAAAGTAACAATAATGGAGCTAACTATTGAGCCTAGTTGGAAGACTATTTTAAAAGAAGAATTTGAGAAGCCAGAATTTAAAAAATTATTAGAATTTGTAGATTCTGAATATGAAAATGGAATCTGTTTTCCGCCGAAAAACCAGATATTTTCAGCATTTAATCATACACCTTTTAATAAGATAAAAGTTGTAATAATAGGGCAGGATCCGTATCACAGAGACGGACAAGCGCACGGATTATGTTTTTCAGTTGGAAAAGATGTTAAAATACCACCCTCACTTAAAAATATATTTGAAGAAATAAGGACTGATATTGGTTCGCCAATCCCCAGTAATGGATATTTAGAGCGATGGGCAAACCAAGGTGTTTTATTATTAAATGCAACCTTAACTGTTAGAGCTCACGAAGCAGGAAGTCATCACCGAAAAGGTTGGGAAAAATTTACAGATTCTGTAATTGAAAAACTTTCAAACGAAAGAGAAGGATTGGTTTTTCTGCTTTGGGGCGGTCCTGCACAAAAGAAAGGTGCGAAGATTGACACTTCAAAACATTTGGTGTCAAATAGTGGTCATCCATCCCCATTAGCCGCAAATAGAGGTTATTGGTTTGGAAATAAACACTTCAGTAAAACAAATGAATACTTAGAGGAAAAGGGTGAAAAAACAATTGAATGGTAATTCTTTGAAAAGTTAAGAAATAAGAAATAGGTAGAAATTTTCTATTCTTCTTCTGGCACTTCAGAATCTGAGGTTGCATCATTACAGCTAAACTGTAATAACAAAAAATTAGTTGCCAACAACACTCCCAAAACGATTAAAAAAGTAGTCATAATTATTGCTTTTATACAAATAAGATGCAAGTTCTACTTTTGAGTTGCGTAAAATTTAAGATTTTTTTTAGAAATAATGTAAAATGCTGGTTTCCTGAATTTTATTTTCAATTAAATCTAATTCAATAAGCTTTTGTTGAATTTTTTTAAGCTCTTTTGAAGTTAATTGTTGGTCGCTCCACTCAGTTAATGATAACCATTCGCGAACATCTTCAATTTTTAAACCGTAGCGTTTTGCTATAACTTCATCAATATTAGGGATACTTTTGAAGTTTTCTGTTATGTTATTTATCACTTCTAAAATTGACTGAATACTTTCCGTTTCATTTTCTAAAATATCATTGCGAACTGCAATTACAAAGCTTGGCCACGGAGTAGGGGATTCTCCTATTAAGCGGAAGGTACCGTTGTCTACGTGGGGTTTGGTCATAAATTTTTCCCACATAAAATAATCACCATTTCCATTGGGAAGCCCTTCCAAGGCACCATCTAAATTTTGGATTACTTTGAATTTTAAATCAGTTTTTAAATCCCAAGCTAAATTTTCGGCATTAACAAACGCCATTAAATGCGAACCAGATCCAAAACGACTAATTGCTGCATTGGTTTCTTGCAAATCTGCAACGGTTTCATATTCTGAATTTGCAGCAACGTGAATTCCCCACAGCAAAGGCGATTTCACAAAAACTTGTACAATTTTACATTCATTTCCTTTAATAATATCGCGAACCATTCCTTCGGTAAGGATAACAGCCATATCAATTTCTTTGTCGCGGAGTGCTCGAGCCATCTGTCCCGTTCCTCCTGGATAATCCTTCCAACGTAAATTGATATTTTTTTTATGAAATTCCTTATCGCGAAGTGCAATATACCAAGGCAAATTAAAATGTTCTGGCACACCGCCGATTAAAAAGTTTTTCATGCTACAATTTTTTCTAAAGTGTATTGAATAAGCGTTTCTATAGTTTTTGAAGCATCTTTGCTAAAAGTACCCGAAGCTCGATTAGCAATAATGGCGTTCATGGAAAGCGCACGATGCCCCAGTAGTTTTGCCATACCGTACATAGTGGCAGTTTCCATTTCTAAATTGGTTATTTTTTTCTTTTTATAACGGAAAGAAGTTAGCTTGTCATTTAGATTTTCATCTTTCAATTTTGCTCGAAGTACACGCCCCTGTGGGCCATAAAAACCAACATTGGTAATCGTTATACCTTGAGTTGTTTTTTCAGAAGATAATTTTTCCAATAAATTTTTATCAGCTTCAACTGCGTATGGTACCGAATTATCTGGATTCCATTGTGTGTGGTCTATAAAAGATTGCGCAAAATCGCGGTTGAAAATTTTATCGGTTTTATCGTAATAGTGCATTACATTGTCCAAGCCAATTCCAATAGAACTAATTAAAAAGCTATCTACTTCAATTTCTGGGGTTAGTCCACCTGATGTTCCAATTCTAATAATATCAAGTGATGTAAGTTTTTTCTTTACAGTTCTGTTTTCAAAATCTATGTTTACTAAAGCATCAATTTCGTTGAAAACAATATCTATATTGTCTGGTCCTATTCCTGTAGAAATCACACTTATATGCTTTCCTTTATAAGTTCCTGTATGTGTTTTAAATTCACGGTGTTCAGCCTTCGTTTCAATAGTGTCAAAATATTTAGAAACTTCCGCAACACGCCCTGGGTCGCCAACAGTAATAATAATTGGGGCAAGTTGTGAAGGAGCAAGGTCTAAATGATAGATTTTGCCTTCGGGGGTTAGGATTAATTCGCTAGATTTTATTGTTTCTTGTTTCAATCTTTAGGTTTAAAAGTTTATATGCTGATGCGTTTATGATTAAATTTATTTAGAATATAAAATTACTGCCAACTGCTAACTATATTTTTTTCACCCTCCAACACGTTTCACTTTAAACCCTTTATCCTTTAAAAACTGCATAATCTTATCTCGATAATCGCCTTGGATGATTATTTGTTCGTTTTTAAAACTACCGCCAACGCTCAATAATTGTTTAATTTCCTTTGCAAGCATTTTAAAATCTGAATCTGCACCAGTATACCCTTCAATTATTGTGATTGGTTTCCCTTTTCGTTTTTCATATTTACAAATAAGAGGATCGTCTTGCATCCAAAGAGTTGATTCTTCCGCTGTTTCAGGAATATCTTTTGGTTTGTGTTCTGGGAAAAGGTTTTTTAATTGGTCTTCTAAGGAATTCAAAATTTATAATTCTAAGGTTCATACTTCGACTTCGCTCAGTAACCGAAATGATAATATATTAAAGATTATTCGTCACTATCGGTCCCTGAGCAGAGCCGAAGTGCTACTTTTTAATAAGTCCAATCTCTACCAAACGTTGATGCAGAAACTCGCCAGCAGTAATATCATCATACGCTTTTGGATGTTCTTTCGTAACACATTCTGGCATACAGTTTAATTTCATATCACTGCGAGGGTGCATAAAGAAAGGAATTGAGTAACGTGGGCTTCCCCATTCGTCTTTCGGCGGATTCACAACTCTGTGGATTGTAGAACGCAGTTTATCATTTGTGTATCTTTCAAGCATATCGCCAACGTTTATAACTAATTCGTCTTCATTCGGGATTGCATCTATCCATTCGCCATCTTTTCGCAATACTTGCAAACCTCCAGCCGAAGCTCCCATTAAGAGTGTAATTAAATTTATATCGCCGTGAGCACCTGCGCGAACTGCACCTTTAGGTTCTTCGGTAATAGGAGGATAGTGGATCGGTCTCAAAATACTGTTACCGTTGTTTGCCCAATGGTCAAAATAAAACTCATCAAGACCTATATATAATGCCAAGGCACGAAGCACATAAATCCCTGTTTTTTCAAGCATTCTGTATGCTTTCATCCCTGTATGATTGAAATCTGGAAGCTCTTCAACTTTTACATTTTTAGGATATTCTTCAATTAGTTTAGCATCTGCGGCAGCTTCTTGTCCAAAATGCCAAAACTCTTTTAAATCGCCTTCTTTCTTGCCTTTGGCGTGCTCTTTTCCAAAGGAAATATAACCTCTTTGCCCACCAAGTCCTTCAATTTCATATTTCTTCTTCGTTTCAATAGGAAGCGCGAAAAAGCTTTTAATTTTTTTATAAAGATCATTGGTTAGATCGTCATGCAAAAAGTGATTTTTAAGTGAAACAAATCCTATATCTTCATAAGCCGTACCAATTTCATTCACAAATTTTTGCTTTCGTTTAGGGTCTTCGGAAAGAAAATCTGCTAAATCTACGCTAGGAATATTATTCATAATTCACATTTTTTATATTAACAAAGATACCAAATTGTAAAAGTTTTACCACAGCTAAATTTTGTAATAATAATAGAGGTGGCAAAGGGTTTTTTTCTACTTTTGAAACTGCTAATTATTTATGATGAAAACTGAAACCACCCCGCATATTTTCTTTGATTACGACCGAAAAGGTTTAGACGACGCCACTTTATTAAAATTATACCGTGGTATGCTGAAACCGAGAACTATAGAAGAAAAAATGCTGATTCTATTACGTCAAGGTAAAGTTTCTAAATGGTTTAGCGGAATAGGGCAAGAAGCAATTTCTGTAGGCATAACAGCGGTTTTGGAGAAGGATGAATATATCTTACCAATGCACCGAAACCTCGCAGTTTTTACGATGCGCGATATTCCATTGCCTAGATTATTCTCGCAATGGCAAGGGAAAGCGAACGGTTTTACAAAAGGTCGCGACAGAAGTTTTCATTTTGGTACGCAAGAATTTAATATCGTTGGAATGATTTCGCACTTAGGTCCGCAATTTGGCGTTGCTGATGGAATTGCTTTGGCTAATAAATTGAAAAAAAACAATAAAGTTTGTGCCGTATTTACAGGCGAAGGCGGAACAAGCGAAGGCGATATTCACGAAGCTCTAAACGTAGCATCGGTTTGGCAACTTCCAGTTTTATTTTGTGTTGAAAATAATGGTTATGGGCTTTCAACCCCAACAAACGAGCAATATAATTGTGCAAATATCGCTGACCGCGGTATTGGCTATGGAATGGAATCTCATATAATTGAAGGGAACAATATTCTTGAAGTTTACTGTAAAGTGAAAGAATTAGTTGAAGATATGCGCAACAATCCGCGCCCCGTTCTTTTGGAGTTTAAAACTTTCAGAATGCGTGGCCACGAAGAGGCGAGCGGTATTAAATACGTGCCAACAGACTTAATAGATGAGTGGGGGTTACGAGATCCTCTTGTAAATTTTGAAAATTATTTATTAGAAAAAGGAATTCTTTCTGAAGAAAAAATCGAACAATTTATAAACGAATATAAACAAGAAATTGACGAGAGTTTAGAGATTGCCAATGCCGAGCCTGAAATAGAATCTACTGAATCTAATGAGTTAGGTGACGTTTATAAAGAATTTAATTATCAAGAAGTTAAAGAAAATTTAGAAACAGAAAACATCCGATTAATTGATGCTATATCCCAAGGTTTAAAGCAATCTATGGAACGCCACGACAACCTTATAATTATGGGGCAAGATGTCGCGGAATACGGAGGTGTTTTTAAAATAACGGAAGGTTTTGTAGAACAATTCGGCAAAGATCGTGTTCGCAACACACCTATATGTGAATCTACGATTGTTTCAGCAGCGATGGGTCTTTCCATCAATGGTTTTAAAGCAGTCGTGGAAATGCAGTTTGCAGATTTTGTTACTTCTGGTTTTAATCCAATTATAAATCACCTTGCAAAAAGCCATTACCGCTGGAGCGAAAAAGCAGACGTTGTAGTACGTATGCCCTGTGGTGCGGGAGTAGGTGCAGGACCATTCCACAGTCAGACAAACGAAGCTTGGTTTACGCATACGCCAGGATTAAAAGTGGTTTATCCAGCATTTCCTTATGATGCCAAAGGATTGTTGGCAACAAGTATTGAAGATCCAAATCCTGTTATGTTTTTTGAGCATAAGGCCTTATATAGAAGCATTCGACAGGATGTGCCTACAGATTATTATACAATTCCATTGGGTAAAGCAGCGCTCTTAAAAGAAGGAAAAGACGTTACCATAATTACTTACGGAGCTGGAGTACATTGGGCTTTGGAAACTTTAGAGCAAGCCGCAGAAATAAATGCAGATTTAATTGACCTTCGCACATTAGTACCTTTAGATACTGAGGCAATCTACCAATCTGTTAAGAAAACAGGTAAGGTTATTATACTTCAAGAAGATTCTATATTTGGTGGCATAGCTTCAGATATTTCGTCTTTAATAATGGAGAATTGTTTTAAGTATTTAGATGCTCCTGTTAAACGTGTTGCAAGCTTAGAAACCCCAATTCCTTTTGCTACAAACTTAGAAGCTAAATATCTTCCTAAGAAAAAATTTAAGCAAGACTTACTGGATTTATTGATTTATTAATCATTTAACATGGTTGTTAAAATTTAGACAATGACTCCCAAATGTTAAAATTGTTGATTACTTTAGTGGAATACTAATCATTAAAACTTAAGATTATGCTACGTTGGATCGTTATTTTCATAGTAATCGCAATTGTTGCAGCAATTTTTGGATTTGGAGGTATTGCAGATGGTGCTGCCGATATTGCAAAAAATTATTTTTTACATTTTTATTGTACTACTTGTAGTATCTTTACTCTCTAGAGTATTCAGAAGATAAAAAAAATACCTAACCAATTTTCAATTTTTTAAAACAATCATTTCACAAACTATTATTTTATGAAAAAAACCCTCATTTTGGCGCTTATTGTAGCCACCGCATTTGCTTGCGGCCCATCAAAAACTGTTACTGAATCTCGAAAAGTTATTAAAGGCTATTGGTCTCTTAACAATATTTCTTACGATACTACTGGAAAATTTGACGTTAATTTGTTAAATGATGCTTCTGCAGAATGTTTTCAAGAAAGTACTTGGCGTTTTATTCCTAATAATAATACAGGAAACTATAACATAGAAAACTTAAACTGCCAAACAGGACAGCGCGATTTCATCTTTACTATTTCGGAAATTGACTCCTCAACTGGATTGTATGATTTTCTATTAAAACCTACCAATGCTAAAGGAAAATCTGACTCCAATGCTGGTTTCAGACTCAGGCTTGCAGAGTTAAACGAATCCTCAATGCGTTGGGAACAAACAGTGAATCTGGATGGCAAACCTTTCAAAATAAACATGAATTTTTCTAAAATAAACGAACAATAATTATGAAGACATTTTTTAAACAAATAGCATTAGCCTCTTTAGCATTAACCCTAGTAATAAGTTTAGGAAGCTGCGAAGCCACTAAAAATGCAAACAACAAACAAAAAGGTGCTGTAATTGGCGCCGCAGGTGGAGCTATTTTGGGTGCAATATTAGGAAACAATATTGGCAAAGGTGGCAATGGAGAACTTGGAGCTTTAATTGGTGGTGTAATTGGCGGTGGAGCAGGTGTACTTATCGGAAACAAAATGGATAAACAAGCACAACAAATTCAAGAAGAAATACCTGGTGCTCAAGTAAAAAGGGTAGATGATGGTATTGTAGTTACTTTTGATGAAAATAGTGGTGTGTATTTTGATACCGCTAAATACAATGTAAATGCAGCCTCAAAAGTTCTATTAGATAAACTTTCTAATATTCTGAAAGAATATCCAGATACTAACGTGCATGTCGTAGGACATACAGATAGTGTAGGATCAGATGCAATGAACATGACATTATCAAAAAACAGAGCAGAAGCTGTAACAAACTATTTTGTTCAAAATCAAGGGTTAAGTGCAGGTAGATTTACTACAAACTGGTATGGAGAAGAAGCTCCAATAGCAGATAATAGTACTGCAGCAGGACGTGCTAAAAACCGTCGTGTGAACCTTGCAATTGTTCCGAACGAAAAAATGAAGAAAGATGCTCAGCAACAAGCTGGCGAATAATTTTATTTTTTAAAATATTGAAAATCCCGTACCAGTTTTGGACGGGATTTTTTTTTATCTTTATTTTAGTATGATAACTAAAGACCGTTGCAATAGTCTTTCTAGATTTGTTTCGTTTTTCTAGTTTGATTTT
>CAZFUX010000061.1:0-12816 GCA_964522085.1 uncultured Aequorivita sp. | reverse complement strand
AATTTAGGTAGTGAAATCTTGGATTCCCGAAAACCTAAATGGAGTGAGTATACTGATATAATAGGGTCAAGTAATATTTGTACAACCGGAATATATTCAGTCCCAGTTTCAAACGATGCAACTATTGTATGGTCAATATCTCCAACAAATGCGGGTACTTTTCAAGGTCAAGGAACCAACCAAATACAATTTTCATTAAATACTTCGTATAGTGGCCTTGTAACGCTTTCAGCACAAATCACACTAGTGGAATGTGATGGAAGAACGGTTACCCTAACCAAGCAGGTTTGGGGCGGTAAACCAAATTTCAATTTTGATACTGAATGGGATCCCGCATCAGGACGGCTTACAATAATTTTGGTAGGGCCAAATGGTTCTAATATTTCCTTACAAGGAATATCGCCAGATCCATCTTGGGTTGTTACGGGTACTGCGGGCAATCCTAGCCCTACAGCAAACAATTGTACTGGTTTTGAATGTGTAGCTCGTGGCCCAAGGGATGGAAGCACAGATTGGTCGGTACAATATGATATTACTGCTACAAATGCATGTGGCACAAGTATTGTTTCTATTTCTGCATCGCCACGTGCAGGAATAGCGCAAAGAAGATATAATTTTGTAAGCAATCCAAACTACGTTTACACAATAAATACTATTGAAGGTGATGTTTCAAAACCAGTAGAAAATTTTGAACACCTACAGCAAGACTTTATAATAAAAGTATATGATTTTACAGGTAATCCTGTTTTAGAAACGAAAGAAACTAAAATAGATATTTCAAATTTAAAATCTGGAATTTATATTCTAAAAGCGCTTATTGACGATACTGTATTGACCAAGAAGGTATTTAGATAATAATTACTATTGAAAATTCAGAAAAGTATTCTGAAAAATTATAATTGAAAACGATCACACTTGATTATAGCGAAAGCAATCTTCAATGTGATCGTTTACCATTCCAGTAGCCTGCATGGTTGCATACATAACAGTACTACCCACAAATTTGAATCCGCGTTTTTTTAAATCTTTGCTTAACGCATCACTTTCTGTTGTATTTGCGGGTGCATCTGTGTATTTTTTCCAGACATTTTTAATGGGTTTGTGGTTCACAAAACCCCAGAGATAATTACTAAAACTGCCAAATTCCTTCTGAATTTCCATAAAGAGTTTCGCATTGGTAACTGCTGAATTTACCTTCAATTTATTACGAATTATCCCTTCATCTTGAAGTAACGAGTCAATTTTTGATTGCTCGTATTGTGCAATTTTTTTATAGTCGAAATTATCAAAAGCAGCTCTAAAATTTTCACGCTTTCGAAGAATGGTAATCCAACTTAAACCAGCTTGAAAAGTTTCCAAAAGCAGAAATTCAAATAGAGTTTCATCATCTTTAACTGGCGACCCCCATTCTTCATCATGATATTTCATATATAGCGGATCGGTTCCACACCAAGTACAACGTATTTTTTCTGAACTCATAAGTTTATTTTTTACGGGGCTACTGAAGACTTTTTTACTGTTGCCCAGGAAAGTTAAACGTAATAGTTCCCAATTGCTTTTCTTTAGAAGCATCGGTATTAAAACGAGCTTTTTCAGCATATTCCAAAGCAGCATCTATTAAACAATTGTTAGATGTAGTGGAAACTGTTTTGTTGTAAGAATTTTTCACAACCTTTCCTAAATTATTCACTTCTATATTGATAACAACCTTTCCAAAACCATAACAAGTATACACAGGATTGGGTAAATCTAAATCTTTTCGGTTTACTAATTGATAGCTAATTGTTGTATTTCGGTTGCCGCTTTTAACTACAGCTTCACCTTGGTTACTATTATCGCTGTTAGAAAATTTTGTTTTTTTCTCCTTTATAGGTTTGGTAATAACTGAAGTGCCTTTGCCATTTTCGCTATTTTTTGAATTCTCTATAGCGTCATTCATCTCTTGAAACTTACCTTCAGTGGTTTCGGTTAATTTCTGATTGTAGTTTTCTTCTGAGGTAATAAATTTCTCTGCTTCATTGTAGGCACGGTTGGTTTCAACTTTAATAACTTGGGGCGTTAATGAAGCAATTTCTAAATCTTCGGGTAATAGCTCTTCTGACGTTACAACAACATCATAAGTTTCAACTTCGCTTTCTGTTTTCTCTTTTGAAAGTTTAGTACTGAAAAGAAATAGCACTAAACAACCCGTAAGTAGTGAAGTAATAAGAAAAGCTCTATATGAATAATTGAAATTCATGATTGCAAGTACCGAAATTTTGCGCAAAATTCCACAAAATGGTTGAAAATTAAGACATTATTTGCGATAATTTAACTTGGCAAGGATGCTTCAAAGGCTTCAATGCCTATTGCATTTTTAACTGAATAGTCCCCAATTTTGGTTCTTCGTAAAGCCGAAAGGTGCGCGCCGTTGTTCAAAGCTTTTCCAAAATCGTTTGCTAAAGAACGAATGTATGTGCCTTTACTGCAAACAACTCTAAAGTCAATGTTTGGCAAATCAATCTTCGTAATTTCAAATTCTGAAATGGTAATTGTTCTAAAAGGAATTTCTACTTCTTCACCAGCACGTGCATATTCATACAATCGTTTTCCTTCTTTTTTTAAAGCTGAAAAAACAGGTGGTTGTTGTTTTATTTCTCCTAAAAATTGTTTTGGGGCTTCGTTTATTTCTTCTGAAGTAATTTTTTTAATATCAAAAGTTTGGTCAATTTCAGTTTCAAGATCATAACTTGGAGTAGTTGCACCCAAAGTAAAAGTGCCTGTATATTCCTTTTCCTGCGCTTGAAAAGTATCTATTCTTTTTGTGAATTTACCCGAGCAAATGATTAAAAGTCCAGTTGCCAAAGGATCTAAAGTGCCAGCGTGGCCAACTTTAATTTTTTTAATATCAAAAGCTTTTCTAATTAACCAACGGACTTTATTAACCGCTTGAAACGAAGTCCATTCCAAAGGTTTATCTATTAAAATTACTTGGCCTTCTTTGTAGTCTTCCGCTGTCATTATATGTAAAAGCTTGTAATTATTGCAATAACACCAACGATTACACAATAGATTGAAAAATAACGGAGTTTACTCTTTTTAACTAATGAAATCATCCAAGTACAGGCTATTAATCCACAGATAAACGCAACTACGAAGCCCACGCCCATTACGCCTAAATTTGTATTGTGGGTAGAAATTTCGCCACTAAAAAGATCTTTAGCTATTTTTCCGAAGATTAATGGTACAACCATTAAAAATGAAAATCTAGCTGCTTTTGTTTTATCATTTCCTAATAAAACACTTGTAGATATTGTGGCTCCACTTCTAGAAATTCCAGGTAACATGGCTATTGCTTGTGCAATACCTATAATAATTGAATCTTTTATAGTTACTGGTTTCCCCGTATTTTTTGAACGGTCTGCCAGCCATAATAATACAGCGGTTACAATAAGCATAGCACCAACAAAAGCGATGCTTCCGCCAAAAAATGATTCTAATTCTTTTTCAAAAAGCAAACCGATTATTACGGCTGGAATCATTGAGACTATAATTTTGAAAGCAAATTGGGTCTCCTCATTCCATTGAAACTTTAAGAGTCCGCCAAATATTTGAATAATATCTTTTCTGAAAACTACCAATGTACTTAGAGCGGTAGCAAAGTGAAGTATTACGGTAAAAAGTAAACTTTCTTCTCGAACAGAAGTATCTCCTAAAATTGCTTTTCCAAGTTCAAGATGACCACTGGAAGAAACGGGTAAAAATTCGGTAAAACCTTGAATAACTCCAAGGATAATGGCGTCTAGATAATCCACTAATTTTCTTCTTTATTGTCGGGTTTCAATAAAATGGCGTAAACTTCAATCGCAAATCCTAGAAGTACCATTGCTGGGGCTAGGCGGATTCTTCTCCAATTGTATATTTCTGGGTTAAAAACGTTTGGGTCATCGCTTCCACCACCAGTCATAAGTATAAATCCAAGTGCAATAAACATCACGCCAATTAGCATGAATTTGTAGTTTTTTCTTTCAAAAACAAATATTGGTTTAAAATCTTCTTTTCGTTTTTGTTCTCCCATAACTAAAGGTTTGTGGTTTATCGTTTATTATTTTTGAAATCTAAAATCTAATAATATAAATCGTCTGTTCTTAAATTTAAAAACCGTTGTGTTGCTACAAAAGTACTTATCCAAGTTATTAAAACCCCCATCAAAAAGATGAAAATAAATAATGCCGATAAGATTGCCGGATCGCTTAATAATTGTAGTTGTGGGAAACTTTGGTTTAGATAATATAGCACAACTCCCATCCCAATCATTGCCACAATTGCGCCTATAATACCTAATCTAACACTTTTCCAAACAAAGGGTCTGCGTATAAATTTTTTGGTAGCACCCACCATTTGCATTGTTTTTATAGTAAATCGCTTTGCGTAAATAGAGAGTCGGATGCTACTGTTTATAAGCAATACGGCAATAAATGTAAAAATCCCGCTAATAACCAAAACCCAAAAACTGATGCGTTTTACGTTTTCAGTAAGCTGTGCAATTAAAGGTTTGTCATAAATTACATCGTCTACAAAACCTTTGCTTTTTAGCTCGTTGGTTATTTCTTCCATTTTTTGTGGTGTAACGTAATCTGCCAAAATATAAACGTCGATGCTATTTTGAAGTGGATTTTCACCCAAATATTCAATAAAATTTTCACCTAAAGTTTCTTGATGATCCTTTGCAGCGTCATCTTTTGAAACAAATGTTGCACTTTTAGTATATTCTGCTAATGCTAAACTTTGTTTTAGTTGTGTTATTTCAACTTCTTTCGCGCTATCTTTCAAGAAAACGGTAATTGCAATTTGCTCCTTAAAATAATCAGCTACTTTTTTCGAGTTCAAAACCAATAAGCCCAATAATCCTAACAGAAAAAGGACAAGTGAAATACTAATAACTACTGAAAAGTAGGATGAGATTAACCTGCGTTTTTGATATTTTTCAAAAGAAGCACTCATAGGGTTTGCTGAATTTTGCCGTAAAAATACAAGTAATTTTGCATCTTGCACTAAACAACGTTTAAAGTTTTAGATTTCGTACAATAGCCCTAAATTTGCCGTTTCCAAGAAAAGCAAATAATGAGTAAATATCACTTCAACGAAATAGAACAAAAGTGGCAAAAACATTGGGCCAAAAACCAAACTTTTAAAGCTGAAAATAATAGCGACAAGCCAAAATATTATGTTTTGGATATGTTCCCTTACCCGTCTGGTGCAGGCTTGCACGTTGGGCATCCGCTGGGTTATATTGCCAGTGATGTTTATGCACGTTTTAAGCGCCACCAAGGTTTCAACGTTTTGCACCCAATGGGGTACGATTCTTTTGGGCTTCCAGCAGAGCAATATGCCATACAAACCGGGCAACACCCTGCCGAAACTACAAAAGTAAATATTGAAGGAGGCGTAGATAAAAGTGGAACTGAAATTGAAGGCTACCGCAAACAGTTGGACAGAATCGGGTTTTCATTCGATTGGAATCGCGAAGTGCGAACCAGCAATCCAGAATATTACAAATGGACACAGTGGATATTTCTGCAACTTTTTGACAGTTGGTACGATGCAGATTTAGACAAAGCATGCGCTATTAAAGAATTGCGAATTATTTTTTCTTCGGAAGGAAATGTAAAAGTAAATGCAGTTTGCGATGAAGGAATTGAACGGTTTATTGCCGCAGACTGGCTCGGTTTCTCTGAAATAAAAAAACAAGAAATTCTTTTAAAATACAGATTAACCTATTTAGCTGAAACAGAGGTTAACTGGTGCCCACAATTGGGTACCGTTTTAGCGAATGACGAAATAGTAAACGGCGTTTCCGAACGTGGTGGTTATCCCGTTGTTCGTAAAAAAATGAAACAATGGAGTATGCGCATCACCGCCTACGCCCAACGTTTGCTTAATGGATTGGACAAAATAGATTGGCCGCAACCGCTAAAAGATTCGCAAACCAATTGGATTGGACGTAGCAAAGGAGTGAGTGAGACTTTTAATGTTAAAGATCACGATGAAAAAATAGATGTATTTACTACGCGTCCTGATACAATTTTTGGAGTAAGCTTTATGGTTTTGGCGCCTGAGCACGATTTGGTTTCAAAAATAACGACTGCTGAACAAAAAGAAGCCGTTGAAAATTATATTGAAGCAACTGCAAAAAGAAGCGAACGCGAACGAATGGCAGATGTAAAAACTATTTCTGGTGTTTTTACAGGCGCGTATGCCGAGCATCCTTTTTCAGGAAAAAAACTACCAATTTGGATTGGCGATTATGTGTTGGCAGGCTACGGAACGGGTGCTGTAATGAGTGTTCCATGTGGCGATCAACGCGATTATGATTTTGCAAAACATTTCAATTTAGAAATTCCGAACATATTTAAAGGAGTAGATATTTCTGAAGAAGCTTATTCCGATAAAGAAAATTCAGTTATTACAAACAGTGATTTCTTAAACGATTTAAAATATAAAGACGCCGCCGAAAAAATTATCAATGCTTTAGAAGAAAAAGGCATTGGTGAAGGTAAAATAAACTACCGTTTGCGCGATGCTGTTTTTAGCCGACAACGATACTGGGGCGAGCCATTCCCAATTTATTACAAAGACGGAATGCCACAAGTTATTCCAACCGATTGTTTGCCGTTGCGACTTCCCGAAGTAGAAAAATATTTGCCAACCGAAGAAGGCGAACCACCTTTGGGCCGCGCAGATGATTGGGCTTGGGACTCTGAAAAGTTGTCGGTTGTTAGTTGCGAGTTGATAGATCACAAAACAGTTTTTCCTTTAGAGTTGAATACCATGCCAGGTTGGGCGGGAAGTAGTTGGTACTTTTTTAGATATATGGAAGATGCCAAGCGCAACGAAGTTTTTGCCTCAAAAGAAGCATTAAACTATTGGAAAGACGTGGATTTATATATAGGTGGAAGCGAACACGCCACCGGTCATTTATTATACAGCCGTTTTTGGGTGAAATTTATGCACGACCGCGGTTTTGTAAATGTAGAAGAACCTTTTAAAAAGCTGATAAACCAAGGGATGATTTTGGGGGAAAGTGCGGTTGCGGGAATAATATCAGGTGATATTAATTTTGCGGGATTCTCGAAAGGGAAAACTGATTTAAAAAGTATTCAAAAACCAACTGTTTTTGTTAATCATACTATTTTAGTTAAACATCAGTTGATTAAAGATAAAATATTTAATGGTTCAACTATTAGTAAAGAATTTTGGAACGAATTATTTTTCGCAAATTGGATAGATAATATAATGGAGATAGCAGGCAAAGAAGAAATACTCCTTAGTGAGGATGAAAAAATCATTCTTAAGAATTTAAATAATGAAGATTTTGAAGATATTAATAAGATAAGCCAAATTCAAAATAACTATGTCAAAAGGTTAAAAATATTAAATCCTACGATTGCTGCAGATATAGGTAAATCATCGTTTAATCCTTATACGGTTAAAATTAATTTTAACCCTAAACGAGTAAATATTTTTTTCATTAACAAACATAACGAATTAGATATCGAGGAATTTAAAAACTCAAATTCAGAATACAATAATGCAGAATTTGAGTTGGAAAATTCAAAGCTTATCGTGGGTCGTGAGCCAGAAAAAATGTCTAAAAGCTGGCTTAACGTTGTAAACCCCGATAATATTTGTGAGCAATATGGCGCCGATACATTGCGATTATATGAAATGTTTTTAGGTCCGTTAGAGCAAGCAAAACCTTGGAATACCGCTGGAATTACTGGCGTACATGGTTTCCTTAAAAAACTTTGGAAACTCTATCATTCGGGTGAAAACGAAAGTTTTTATGTTTCAGACGATGCAGCTTCAAAAGACAGTTTAAAGACGCTTCATAAAACAATAAAGAAAGTCCAAGAAGATATTGAGAATTTCAGTTTTAATACTTCAGTTTCATCTTTTATGATTGCGGTTAATGAGCTTACAGCAGAAAAATGTAATTCGAAAGAAGTTTTAGGGCCGTTGGCAATTCTTATTTCGCCCTATGCACCACATATTGCAGAGGAACTTTGGAGTAAGTTGGGACATTCAGAAAGTATTTCTACAGCCACATTTCCAAAATTTGAAGCAAAGTATTTAGTAGAAAGCAGCAAGGAATATCCAATCTCTTTCAACGGAAAAATGCGCTTTACAATGGAGTTGCCACTTGATTTAAGCAAAGATGAAATTGAAACTGCCGTAATGGCACACGATAAAACAATCCAGTATTTAGAGGGAAGAATGCCGAAAAAGGTAATAATTGTTCCTGGAAAAATTGTAAATATTGTAGGTTAAAAATTTGCACGCTTTTTGATTAAATTGAAGTAAGAATTTTAAAATAAAAATTATGTTTGGATACTATATAATTGCAGGAATTTTCTTTTTGGTAAGCTGGTATGTAAGCCGCAAACTGAAAAGTAAGTTTAAAGAATATTCTCAAGTTCATCTTCAAAATGGAATGAGCGGAAAGGAAATTGCTGAAAAAATGCTCGCCGATAATGGAATTACTGACGTAAAAGTAATTTCAGTTGCAGGTCAATTGACAGATCATTACAATCCAGCAGATAAAACAGTGAATTTAAGTGAAGGTGTTTATATGCAGCGAAATGCTGCGGCAGCTGCTGTTGCAGCTCACGAATGTGGCCACGCTGTACAATACGCTACGGCGTATAGTTGGTTGAAAATGCGTTCGGCTATTGTTCCTGCAGTTGGAGTTGCCAGTAAATTATCAAATTTTGTGATTATGGCGGGATTGATAATGACGACAATGAACATTATGGGTGCTTTGGGGAACCTAATATTTTTTATAGGGATTATTCTTTTTGCGGCAACCACTGTTTTTTCATTTATCACTCTACCGGTAGAGTACGATGCTAGTAATCGTGCATTAGCTTGGTTAGAAAGCAGTAAAATGGTTACACCACAGAACATGATGGAGCAAAAGATGCCTTAAAGTGGGCAGCAAGAACCTACGTGGTTGCAGCAATTGGTTCGTTGGCTACGTTATTATATTTTATCTCTATCTTTTTAGGAAGAAGATAAAATAACAGCTAGCTATTATTTTTAGGTTGCCTCAGTATTTTGAAACTACTGTTAGATGTAGCATTTATAACCGAAAATAATTGCTTTCAAAATGTGCCAAAGACAATATTTTTGGAGTAAAAACAAAGCCCGCAAATTTTTGCGGGCTTTGTTTTTATTATAAATGTTCACTGATTATTAACTATCCAAGATATAGATTTTCTGGATTATATCCTAGATATTCTACTTCTTTTTCTCTGAAAATAACTCCGTTTTCTTTAAGTTCTTTTAAAATTGGTTCATAAACTTCTTTAGCAATAGGAAGTTGTACTCCAGGAGTTTTAATTTCGTCATTTAGAATTTTTAAAGCTGCTATTGCAACTGGTAATCCTACTGTTTTTGCCATTGCAGTATGGGTTTGGTTCTCGCCAATCAAAGTCATATGGCTATCAATCTGGTGTTTTTCACCATCCAATTCGTAACCGAATTTATGATACATCACTATCATATCTTTGTCCTCTGCAGCTAAAGTCCATTTGTCTTCCAATATTTTTTGAAGTGCCATTGCAGGAGTTGCATTCTTAATGCCAATTGTTTTCTTCTTATTGAAAATATCTATTTCCTCCAGCTTTTCCCACATTAAATCATCTTGATCAATTTTCAGGGCGTAGCGAAGCTTAAGCTCAACAGAATCGGTAGGAGAATAAGCCAAAAACAAGTTCACAAAATCGCGATATGTTAAGTTTTCGGAATCGGGAATTGTATAGGTGTCATCCGTCATTCCGAGTTGCACAAACATATTCCAAGCCTTACTAAAGCCCACTCTTCTAATGGTTCCGCGGTATAAGGTTAAGATATTCTCAAGTCCGTAAACCGATTGGTATTGTAAGGAATTTCTATTTGCTAATACCTCAAATTTTCCATAATCTTCAATATTTATAAATTCAGTTCTACGGAAAAGTCTATGATAAGGAATGTATTTAAACTTTCCTTCTTGGATAAATTCTGCGGCACCACCCTGTCCTGCCAAAACTACGTTTCTTGGGTTCCAGGTAAATTTATAATTCCAAAGATTATCGTCACTTTCTGGAGCAATCAGACCACCGCAAAACGATTCAAAAAGAAGTATTTTGCCTCCCTTTGAACGAATTTTGTCTATAACCCGCATTGCGCTCATATGGTCAACGCCAGGATCTAGGCCAATTTCATTCATAAAAACTAATCCTTTTGCTTCGGCTTTGTGATTAAGGGCTTGCATTTCTTTGCTTATATAAGAAGCAGTAACCATATGTTTATTGAATTCAATACAATCTCTGGCTACTTCTATATGATAACGAGCTGGCAGCATTGAAATTACCAAATCACTATTTTCGACAGCTTGCTTTCGTTGTGCTTCATTAAAAACGTCGAGCATTATTCCTCGCGCATTAGGATGGTCTTGAACAAATTTCTGCGCCGATTGAATGGAAATATCGCCAATGGTGATAAAAAGTTCTTCTTTTTCACTTTTGTCCAACAAATAACGAATTAAACTTGTTGCTGATCTTCCTGCACCTATAATTAATATGTTTCTCATTGAGGGAGTTTTTTTGTTAACTTTGAAGTCTAATTTTAAGAAGGACGAAATTACTAATTCCAAATTGTAAAATGACGGTTTTTGATAAAAATATAGGGGCAGCGGGAGCATTTATTTTGGCTATTACTATAGCTCTTGGAGCCTTTGGTGCACATGGTTTAAAGGAAATGTTAGATGCTTCAGCACTTTCAACTTTTGAAGTTGGCGTGCGTTACCAAATGTATCATGGCTTGGCAATTTTAATTCTGAGCCTTGTTCCTTCTATTCCGCAGAACAGTAAAAAAAGAGTTTTTTGGCTTTTTGTGATGGGTGTTTTATTCTTTTCTGGCTCTATTTATCTGCTTTCGCTAAATTCTATTCTTCCTTTTGAAACAACTATTATTGGTTTTGTTACACCAATTGGAGGATTACTATTTATCATAGGCTGGATTATACTAGCGCTTGGAATCTTAAAGTTAAAGAATCAATAAATTATTATTAAATTCAGAAGTCTGTATAAGATTTGTTATTTTTGCATACTTCAAAAAACTAAAATAAGTTATGGTGGCTAATAACCAAACTAGTAAAACGATTTCTGTTGATAAATACGGAATCAAGAATGCAAAAGTTAAGTATCAACTTTCTTCTAAAGAACTTCACGATGAAACATTACAAAAAGAACAAGGTAAAGAAGCCAGTAGTGGTGCCCTCGCTGTAAATACTGGAGAGTTTACCGGAAGGTCCCCTAAAGACAGGTTTATTGTAAAGGACGATGTAACGCGCGATGAAGTTTGGTGGGGAAATGTAAACATTCCATTTCCTCCAGACATGTTTGATGCACTTTATAATAAAGTGACAGATTATCTTTCAGAAAAAGAAATTTATGTGCGCGATAGCTATGCCTGTGCCGCTGAAGATTACAAACTGAATATTCGCGTAATTACTGAAACTCCGTGGTCTAATATGTTTGCTTATAATATGTTTCTTCGTCCTACTGAAGAAGAATTAGCAAGCTTTGATCCTGAGTGGCTAATTGTAAATGCACCAGATTTCATGGCAGATCCTGAAGTTGATGGAACACGTCAACATAATTTTGCCATCCTCAATTTTACTAAAAAGATTGCCTTAATAGGGGGGACTGGTTATACAGGTGAAATTAAAAAAGGAATTTTCTCTGCACTTAATTTTATACTTCCAGTAGATAAAAATGCAATGCCAATGCACTGCTCTGCAAACGTTGGCGATGATGGCGAAACTGCTATTTTCTTCGGACTTTCGGGAACTGGAAAAACCACGCTTTCTGCAGATCCAAGCCGTAAATTAATTGGTGATGATGAACATGGATGGACATCAGATAATAGAATTTTCAATTTTGAAGGTGGTTGTTATGCCAAGGTTATAAATCTTTCTGAAGAAAATGAGCCAGATATTTACAACGCAATAAAACCAGGAGCAATTTTGGAGAACGTTGTAATGAATGATAAAAGCGAAGTAGATTTTGAGGATACTTCTATTACACAGAATACCCGTGTTAGCTATCCTATTTATAATATAAAAAATATTCAGGTGCCATCAATAGGTGAAAACCCTAAGAATATTTTCTTTTTAACAGCAGATGCTTTTGGCGTTTTGCCTCCTATTTCAAAACTTACTCCGGGGCAGGCTGCATATCACTTTATTAGTGGTTATACAGCAAAGGTTGCAGGAACAGAAGAAGGTATTAACGAGCCAACTCCAAGCTTTTCAGCATGTTTCGGTGCGCCATTTATGCCGTTGCACCCAACTAAATATGCTGAGATGCTTAGCAAAAAGATGAAGGACTCTGGCGTAAATGTTTGGCTTATAAACACAGGTTGGACTGGCGGGTCTTATGGTGTAGGAAGCAGAATGAAGCTAAAATATACTCGAGCAATGATTGCTGCGGCATTAGATGGAGAGTTGAAAAATGTTGAATTTGAAAAACATCCAATTTTTAACTTAATGATGCCGAAAACGTGTCCAAACGTACCTTCAGAAATTTTGAATCCGAAGGAAACTTGGAAAAATAAAAAAGCATACGATATTCAAGCTAAAGAGCTCTCAAATTCATTTATAGAGAATTTCGCAAAATTTGAAGCCTACGCAAACGACGAAATTTTATCCGGAGCACCATCTGTAGAATAATTTCTGAAAATATACTCACTACACATAGGAACCCGAAAAATCGGGTTTAATAATTTGAAAAT
>CAZFUX010000060.1:0-12890 GCA_964522085.1 uncultured Aequorivita sp. | reverse complement strand
TTTTCAAATTATTAAACCCGATTTTTCGGGTTCCTATCTGTAGTGAGTATATATTGAAAAAACTGCGGAATTAGACCTCACAGGTTTTTAAAACCTGTGAGGTCTTTTACATCCTAGTAGTAGGCTTACACATCATCATAATCCACAACAACTTTCGCCGTTGTAGGATGCGCTTGGCAAGTAAGTATTAACCCATCTGCAATTTCAGAATCTGTAAGAATTTGGTTTTTGCGCATTTCTGCCTTTCCTTCTTTTAAACGTGCAATACAAGTACTGCAAATTCCTCCTTGGCAAGAATATGGAGGGTCTAAACCTTCATCCAGAGCCGCTTCAAGAATAGATTTTGTTTGTGGCATTTCAAAAGTTACTTCTTCATCATCAAGCGTTACGGTAACACTTGTGTTGCCATCATGTTTTTCAACCAAAAGCCCTTTTTCGGCAGTAGAAAAAAGTTCGTGGTGTATTTGTTTTGAATTTATGCCGTTGTGCTTCAAAGTTGCCGAAACTTCATCAATCATTTCTTCCGGGCCACACAAATAAAAGGCTTCGTAAGTGATTTCGCCATATTTATTTTTCAGAAAAAAGTTAACAATAGAACCATCAATTCTTCCAAATTTAGCATTTTCTTCTTCTTTTCTGCTGAAAACAAATTCAGCATTAAAACGATTTGGAAACTGTTCTTGAAGTTCTAATATTTCATCATAAAATATCGTTTCTTCTATATTCTGATTTCCGTAAACTAATAAAAAAGTACTTTCAGGCATTTCTTCTAAAGTGCTTTTTACTAAAGAGAGTACAGGCGTTATTCCGCTACCAGCAGCAAAGCCAACATAATTTTTTAAATTAGGTTCTAAAGTAAATTTACCTGCTGGCGGCATAACTTCAAGTGAATCGCCAGCTTTCAATTCATTATTGGCATATATTGAAAAAGTACCATTATCAACTTTTTTTACGGCAACTTTTAGCACGCCACTTTTGGGCGAAGAACATATAGAATAGGCGCGGCGTAATTCTTTTCCGTCTTTAAGATGCTTTATAGTAATATATTGACCTGCTTTAAAATTGAAAATATCTTTTAAAGTATCTGGAATGTTAAAACTGATTGAAACTGAATTTAGGGTTTCTTTTTTTACCTCTGCAACGGTAAGCGCATGGAATTCGCTCATAATCTTGAAAATTTTGTGCAAAAATACAAATGAAATCAGTGAAATAAACCTTCAACAGGGTTAAAGTGAAGTATTTTTTCAGTGTTTCGCTAAGCAGATATTAAAAAGAAATGTATTTTTACGGCTCTTTAGCGATTCTACATACTAAAAAAGAACCTTTTAAGTTAGAATATCATATAAACTGAAAACATTTTGAAGGGCACTTATAAAATTACATTATTTACACTTGCTGTTTTATTTTTAGCAGCGTGTTCACGTAAAAAAAATACATTTTTAAACCGCAATGTTCATGCGGTAACTATAGAGTTTAATACGCTATACAATGGCGATGTATCTTTTACCGATGGTAAAGATCAATTGGCTTACGGTTTTCGCGATAATTTCTGGGAAATACTACCCATAGAGCGAATCAATGTAGAAGAAGCAGATACAAAAGCTCCAGGCGGTGAACCTAAAAATGGAGACTTTAATCGCGCCGAAGAAAAAGCTGCAAAAGCAATCCAAAAACATTCCATGTACATTGATGGCAAGGAATACAACCCACAAATAGACGAGGCTTATATGCTTTTGGGAAAAGCACGTTACTACGACGGTCGCTTTGTTCCGGCTTTAGATGCGTTCAATTTTATTTTAGATCGTTACCCAACTAGTAACAATATTAACATTGCTAAAGTTTGGAAAGCGAAGAGCAACATCCGTTTAAAAAATGAGGAATTTGCTATAGAAAACCTCAAAAAAATGTTCGATCAAGCCGAACTAAATGAAGAAGAAACGGCAGATGGCGCAGCAATGATGGCACAGGCATTTATAAACTTAGACTCATTGCAACCAGCCTTGGAGTATATGAAAATGGCTGTTGAAAATGTAAAAGACAAAGAGCTAAAAGGAAGGTATACCTATATAAAAGGACAACTTTACAACCGTATATGCAATAAAGACAGCGCAAACATCGCTTTTGATGAGGTAATTGCCATGAATCGCAAAACTTCTAGAGTTTACATGATAAATGCTTATTTAGAAAAAGGTAAAAATTTCGATTACGAAAATGGCGATCGAACAGCATTTTTAGAATTATTACTAGATCTTGAAAAAAACCGTGAAAACCGTCCGTTTTTAGATAAAATATACAATCAATTTGGTGATTATTACCGCAATATCGATAGTACTGAAACTGCCGTTACATATTACAATAAATCAATAAATGCTTTTAAGCAGGACAAGATTCTTCAATCTGTAAACTACCAAACGCTTGCTGAAATTAATTTTGACAATGCCGAGTATAAAAACGCAGGAGCATATTACGACAGCACACTTACATTTTTAACCGAAAATAGCCGTCAGTGGCGCCGTGTAACTAAAAAGCGTGAAAATCTTGACGATGTTATTAAGTATGAAGAAATTGCTGCAACGAACGACAGTATTTTGAAGTTAACAAATATGAGCGAAGCCGAACAACTTGCTTTTTTTAGTGATTATACTTCAAGATTAAAAGAACAAGCTATAAAAGATTCTTTAGAAGCTATTAAAATAGAACAAAAAATAGCCAACAAAGAGTTCTACGAAAAAGGTAAAACTGTTTCGGGTCCAAACAAAAGCGGTAGCACCTTCTATTTTTATAATACCTCTACAGTTGCCTACGGAAAAGGAGAATTCAGAAAAATATGGGGTGATAGAAAACTAGAGGACGATTGGAGACTTTCTAGCAAGAAAACAACATTAATAGATAATGATGATGTGGTAGCTGCTGCGACCCCTATTTCAGAAAATGAACTTTACAAACCAGAATCCTATATATCAAGAATTCCTACTGATGAAAAAGAAATTGATAGTTTGGCCAAAGATAGAAACTTTGCCTATTACCAATTAGGGATGATTTATAAAGAAAAATTTAAAGAATACAATCTCGCCGCCAACAGACTTGAAAAGTTACTAACCTACAATCCTGAAGCTAGATTGGTAGTTCCTGCAAAATACAATTTGTTTCAGATTTATGAAGTTTTAGAAAACCCATCTAAATCAGATTTCTATAAAAATGAAGTATTAACCAATCACGCAGATACGCGTTATGCCGAAATACTGCGCAACCCAAATTCGCAATTACCAACAGACGAATCTAGCCCTGAGTTTAAATATAAAGAACTCTACAAAGAATTTGAAGCTTCTAAGTACGAAAGGGTTATAAACAAGTGTGATGAATACATGGTAATTTACAATGGTAACGACATCATTCCAAAATTCGAATTACTGAAAGCCACCGCAATTGGTCGTCAACAAGGTTTTGAAGCCTATAAAAAAGCATTAAACTTTGTTTCGTTAAACTATCCTAGCACTGAAGAAGGCAAACAAGCACAACAAATTTATAGCAATGTACTACCCTTACTTGCCGCAAAGGATTTTGTAGATGAAGAAGAAGCAACTAGTTGGAAATTAGTTTATAAATTTCCTGTAAACGAAATCGAACCAGCTCAAAAGCTAAAAGAAAAACTTAACAAAGCAATAGAGAATTACCGTTATACAAATATGACAGTCTCTATTGATTATTACGACCCTCAAACTACATTAGTAATTGTACACGGTTTAAACACTAAATCGGGTGCTCGCAATTTTGGAGACGTACTAAAAGAGAATAAAGAGTATAAAATTAAACATCCGTTTTTCCAGATTGCAACACCTAATTATAAAACTGTTCAAATTCATAAAAACCTTGAAGAATATTTGCAGAAAGATGTAGCAGAATAATAACCCTAAAAAAACTCCCTAATGTTTTCAAACAAAAATGTTAAACGAACTTTAGCAGAACCAGGTTCTGCCCAAAATAGAATCAACGAAGGCACTAAGCTAAAAGGAGACATTTCTTCCACTGGGTTTTTTAGAATAGATGGTACTATTGAGGGCAATATTAAAACTCCTTCAAAAGTTGTTTTAGGAAAAGTAGGAGTTATTATAGGAACACTAACCTGCGAAAATGCCGATATAGAAGGTAAGTTTGAAGGTAATCTTCAAGTTTCAGGAACACTCACTTTGCGATCTACGGCTATTGTTGAAGGCGATGTTGTTGTAGGCAAACTAGTAGTGGAGCAAGGCGCTATTATGAATGCCTCTTGTGTCATGCAAGATGGAAAACCAAAGAATATTGCTACCACAAACCAAACGACTCTAGAAAATTCCAAAGCACATCCGTTTGATCGTCAGCAGCGCATTAAAAAAGCAGCTGTTGAGAGTGATCTCGACGATTAAATTTCTCTAAAATGGCCGACAATAAGGACAATGGAATTAAAAGATGGGCCATCCTGTCTGGTATCGGAATACAGATGGGTGTTATCATTTATCTATTTGTGAAATTGGGGCAATGGCTTGACGGCAAATATTCTGACGGCGGAAAAGTATTTCTTATAATTTGTACCCTGGTGGGCGTTGGTGCTTCGCTTTTTTTGGTAATTAAGCAAACCAATAAATTAAATTCCTAAATTTTTTTAATGAAAAAAACTACTCTCAAATTTTTGACGGTTCTTTTATTGGTATTGGCAGTGGTTTTTGCAGCGCACCTATTTATCCTTCAAAATATGGAATTGCCTATTTTTGGAGATAGAATTATATTTTCATATTTGCTAAATTACACCTTGGCAGCAAGCATTTTAATAGTCATACAATCTAAATTTAACAAAAAATCATCACACACAGGCTTTATCTTTCTTGGTGGCAGCGGCCTTAAATTCATGGTTTTCTTTTTGGTATTCTATCCTTTTTACAAAGAAGACGGAACGATGTCATCATTGGAATTTGCTGCTTTTTTTGTGCCTTACGCTACTTGTTTGATTTTGGAAGTAGCATTTCTTTCAAAGCAGCTTAATAATCAGATTTCCTAAGAAGAAAAAAACTGAAAAAATAATTTTTTCTTTCTCAGAAAGAAATGTATTTTTGCACCGATTTTAAGGACACCGTTATTTGTTCAGAGATGCAAAGAAAAACATTGGTTAGAATACTTTCAGTTTTATTGTTTATAGTTTCGTTTACAGCCGTAGCTCAAGAGGAGCATGGTATGGAGTTGAAAGAAATTGCTCCTGGCGAAAAGGGCAGTAAAACTAAAAAGGAAGAAATAAAAGATTTTATTAATCATCACTTGCTGGATTCGCACGATTTCAATCTTTTTGGATCTACGAATGAAGAAACAGGAGAAACCCATCACTACGGCTTCCCACTTCCAGTAATTCTATGGGACGAAGGTGTTCATGCTTTTATGTCTTCAGAATTTCATCATGGCGAAGCAGTTGTGGAATCGAACGGGAAATACTACGCCCTTTATCACGAAAAAATATATAGAACTAACGCTGAAGGGACAATAAATTATGATGCCGATCACGGCGATCACCCCACAAACGTTCGTCCAGTAGATTTCTCAATCACAAAAAGTGTTGTTATGATGCTCGTGGTTGGTTTACTGCTTATCTGGTTATTTCAAAGCTTAGCCAAGAGCTATGCAAAAAACGGAAGTCTTCCTAAAGGTGCTGGTCGCTTCTTTGAGCCAATCGTACTTTACATTCGCGATGATATTGCTATTGCAAACATTGGTGAGAAAAAATATAAAAAATATTTGCCGTTCCTTTTAACCACATTCTTCTTTATTTGGTTTTTGAATATGTTTGGCCTAACCCCACTAGGTGTTAACGTAACAGGGAATATTGCTGTAACTACCGGTTTGGCAGTAGTCGTTTTCTTGATAACCACTTTCACAGGAACAAAAGATTACTGGAGACACATTTTTGACCCACTAGGCGGCGGAATGCCTTGGGCTGGTAAAATATTAATTTATATCATCCTTGTACCTATTGAGATTTTAGGATTGTTCATTAAGCCTTTTGCTTTGCTTATACGTTTGTACGCGAACATGACAGCGGGTCACGTTGTATTGATGAGTTTAGTAGGTTTGATATTTATTTTCAAAAGTTGGATTGGTGGACCATTGTCCTTTGGACTTTCATTCGCAATTTCACTTATTGAATTATTGGTAGCATTGCTACAAGCATATATTTTCACAATGTTGGCAGCTTTATACTTCGGCTTTGCAAGCGAAACGCACGCAGAGCACGAAGCACACGAAGGCGAGATTCAACATTTATAAAAGACGGTTGTCTCCTCAAGCGCAGGCGAGAGGTTCTTTAAAAAGAGTGTTTAACTTTTAATAAATATATATTATGGAAATTCCAAGTATTGTAGGAGCAGGTTTAGCAGTAATCGGTGCTGGTATTGGTATCGGTATGATTGGTGGGAAAGCTATGGAAGCTATCGCACGTCAGCCAGAAGCTTACGGAAAAATTCAAACAGCAATGCTTATTGCAGCGGCGCTTATTGAAGGTATTGGTTTCGCTGCGATTTTCGCTGGGTAATCAAAAAAACTAACAAACGGCTGTAACGGTTGGTTACAGCTGTTTGTTAAATTTAAAATTAAGCATAGAGTTAAATTAAATAAATATCCGCTACTGCGGGCATTGATATGGAGAAATTAATTAACGACTTTTCATTCGGACTTTTCTTTTGGCAAATAATCATATTTGTGTTGTTGCTTTTGTTGCTTCGCAAATTTGCTTGGAAACCTATATTAAGCGCGGTTAACGATCGTGAGGAAGGAATTAAAAATGCATTAGATTCTGCTGAAAAAGCAAAACTTGAAATGCAAAACCTTCAAGCAGACAACGAAAAATTATTGCAGGAAGCTCGTGCTGAGCGTGAAATAATGATGAAAGAAGCACGTGAGATAAAAGCAAAAATGATTGCAGACGCAAAAGACGAAGCAAAAGCTGAAGCCGATAAAATGGTGACGCAAGCACAAGCAGCTATTGTAAGTGAAAAGAAAGCTGCAATTGCTGAAATGAAACAAACAGTAGCAAGCCTATCATTGGAAATTGCGGAGAAAGTAGTTAAACACGAACTTTCTGATAGCGATAAGCAATTAAAGCTTGTAAACGAAATGTTGAGCGACGCAAAATTAAACTAATATTATAATGGGCAGAGCAGCGATACGATACGCAAAAGCAATTTTGCAGAAAGCAAACGAAGACAACACAGAAGCTGTTCTTTTTGGCGATATGCAATCTGTTTACAAAACTATTGAAGACAGTCGCGAATTGCAGAACGTACTTCAAAGTCCGATTATAAAAGCAGATGATAAGAAAGGGGTATTGTTGAAAATTTTTAGCAATCAATCAGAAACTACGCATTTGCTAATTAATATTTTGGTAGCTAACAAACGTACTGCATTGTTAAGCAAGGTTGCAAAAAGCTATGTGGATATTTATAATGACCAACAAGGTGTAAAAACTGCAACAGTAGTTACCGCAGTTCCACTTACGGCAGAATTAGAAGCTAAGGTAGTTGCCAAAGTAAAAGAATTAACGGGTAGTGAAAAAGTAACCCTTAAAAGCGAAGTAGATCCATCAATTATTGGTGGCTTTATTCTTCGTTCTGGAGATATTCAGTACAATGCGAGCATCGCAAACCAATTAGGAAAATTAAAAAGAGAATTCAGTAAATCAATATAATAAGGAAATTAGGTTTAGTCTAACGTCTAAAATCTAGCATCTAATATCTAAATCAAAATGGCAGAAGTAAAACCAGCTGAAGTATCAGCAATTTTAAAGCAACAACTTACAGGCTTTGAAGCAACCGCTTCCCTGGACGAAGTAGGAACTGTTTTAACCGTAGGTGATGGTATTGTTCGTGCATACGGACTTTCAAACGCTCAATATGGCGAATTGGTAGCCTTTGACAGCGGTCTTGAAGGTATTGTATTGAATCTTGAAGAAGACAACGTAGGTATCGTACTTTTAGGTCCTTCACGGGGTATTAAAGAAGGTTCAACTGTAAAACGTACACAGCGTATTGCTTCACTTCAAGTAGGTGAAGGTATTGTTGGTCGTGTGGTAAACACACTTGGTTTTCCTATAGATGGTAAAGGTTCAATCACTGGCGAAACTTATGAAATGCCTTTGGAGCGTAAAGCCCCTGGAGTTATTTTCCGTCAGCCGGTTACTGAGCCACTTCAAACTGGTATTAAGGCTATCGATGCCATGATCCCTGTAGGCCGTGGCCAACGTGAGCTTGTTATTGGTGACCGTCAAACTGGTAAATCTACCGTTTGTATTGATACTATTTTGAATCAAAAAGAATTTTACGATGCAGGCAAGCCTGTATATTGTATATATGTAGCGATTGGGCAAAAAGCTTCAACTGTAGCAAACATTGCACAAGTATTGGAAGAAAAAGGTGCTTTAGCTTACACAACTATTGTTGCTGCAAACGCATCAGATCCTGCTCCAATGCAGGTTTACGCTCCATTTGCAGGTGCTGCAATTGGTGAATACTTTCGTGATACAGGTCGTCCAGCATTGATTGTTTTTGATGATCTTTCTAAACAAGCAGTAGCATACCGTGAGGTTTCTCTTTTGCTTCGTCGTCCACCGGGACGTGAGGCGTATCCTGGAGATGTTTTCTTCTTGCACTCAAGATTATTAGAGCGTGCCGCTAAGGTAATTGCAGATGATGGTATTGCAAAAGAAATGAATGACCTTCCAGCATCATTAAAAGGGATTGTAAAAGGTGGTGGTTCATTAACAGCCCTTCCTATTATTGAAACACAAGCGGGTGACGTTTCGGCGTACATTCCAACAAACGTAATTTCTATTACCGATGGTCAGATTTTCTTGGATGGAGATTTGTTCAACGCGGGTGTTCGTCCAGCTATTAACGTAGGTATTTCGGTATCTCGTGTTGGTGGTAACGCACAGATTAAATCGATGAAAAAAGTAGCAGGTACCTTAAAACTGGATCAAGCAGCTTTCCGTGAATTGGAGGCGTTTGCAAAATTCGGTTCAGATTTGGATGCGGTTACTCTAAATGTAATTGAAAAAGGAAAACGTAACGTAGAAATATTAAAGCAAGCAGAAAACGATCCTTACACTGTAGAAGATCAAGTTGCGGTAATTTATGCAGGTTCTAAAAACCTAATGCGTAATGTGCCTGTAGATAAGATTAAAGAATTTGAAAGGGATTACCTAGAAATGCTAAACATGAAGTATAGAGATACTTTAGATGCTCTAAAAGCTGGTAAACTTACAGACGAAGCAATCGATGTTTTGACATCTGTTGCAGCCGATCTTTCAGCGAAATATAAGAAGTAAAAACCTCTATGCCCTTTTTACCATAAGGGCAAAAAGGGCATAGAGTAATAATATATAGAAATGGCGAATCTTAAGGAAATTAGAAACAGAATATCATCTGTAAGCTCTACGATGCAGATTACTAGTGCCATGAAAATGGTTTCTGCTGCAAAGTTGAAAAAGGCTCAGGATGCCATTACAGCAATGCGTCCTTATTCTGAAAAGCTTACTGAACTTTTGCAAAACTTAAGTGCCACGCTAGATGATGATATTGGAAGTAAGTATTCTGAACAGCGTGCCGCTAATAAAGTTTTGGTGGTTGCCATTACTAGTAACCGTGGTTTGGCGGGAGCATTCAACAGTAATATTGTAAAGCAAGCACGTAACTTGGCAGTAATTACGTATGCTGGTAAGCAAGTGGATTTTATGACCCTTGGAAAAAAAGGAAACGATATCCTGAAAAAATTTGGAACAGTAATCGAAAATAACAATGCTATTTTTGACGATCTTTCTTTTGATGCTACTTCAGAAATTGCTGAAAAATTGATGCTTCTTTTCTCAGAAGGAAAGTATGATAAAATTGTTGTTGTGTATAACAACTTCAAAAACGCGGCTACACAGTTGGTAATGTCTGAACAGTTTTTACCAATTTTACCTCCAAAACAAATTGAAGGTCAAGAAGCAAATACGAATGAAGTTTTCTACATTTTTGAACCTTCAAAAGAAGAAATAATTGAAGCATTAATTCCAAAGAGCTTAAAAACACAATTGTTTAAATCACTTCGCGATAGCGTTGCTAGCGAGCACGGCGCACGTATGACGGCGATGCACAAAGCAACCGATAACGCAACCGAGCTTCGCGACGATTTAAAATTAAAATATAACAAAGCACGTCAAGCTTCTATTACTAACGAAATCCTAGAGATTGTTGGGGGTGCTGAGGCATTGGCCGGTTAAACGCGAGACAAGAGGCAATTTTACCTTTAATTCAATTTACATACCATAAATGGTATGTGATAACTCTACTAATTTAATAATCTTCATTAATTAAAAATTTTAATAAATTAACCTAACAGGTTCGCAGAATCTGTTTTAACAAAGATTAAAATATAACAAAAATTTAAATCTTGAAAATGAAAAACCTTAAATTATTCGCAATAGTCTTAATATCATTGATTTTTTTCCAATGCTCCAAAGAGTTGGATGATGATATACTTATAATTCAAAATGAAAATGAACTACAATCGCAAAACTCTAATATAAAATCAAAGATATGGGGTAATAACACTATACAACCCGATCAATTAATATAGTTAGGTGCAAAATTAGAAAATCCTTATTCTGTTGAAAATATGCAAATTGCATTCGACAGTCTAAAAGTAAAACAACAAGGTTTTGATAATATCAATATCTCAATAACTGCTAATTTCTTATATCTTAGAGCACTACCGAAAGATGAAGGTGAACTAGATTATTTAAAGGACTTAGGATATGAACTTTATGAAATACCATTAGATGTAGAAATTTTAGAAGAAGGAAGTTTTTATCAAGATCCAACTTTAACAGATGAAGAATTACCTTGGCAGTATTTTGTTGTACCAGCAAATTTTGGATATCCAAGTAATATTCAATACGAGTTACTGGACAATTTGTTTCTACCAATAGAAGTAAGTGGAATAAATAGTCAATATGTATCTTTAACCCACTTAACCAAGATTGGAGAAACAATTGACACTTCTAAAAGTAATTTAGATTTTGACCAATATACAATCGCAGATTTAATTGAGGATGAATCTCTTTATCTAACCGATAATTTGGATGATAACGAAAAAATAGAATATGAGCAAGACTTACCAGGTTTTATAAGTTTTAGAAGAGGAAAATGGAGACCGAGTGGTACAATTAAAATTGATGATGATATAGCTGGTGTTAAACCAGTTGTCGGAGCAAAAGGGATGGCTACAAGATGGTTTAAAAGAGGTCAAGGTATTAGTAATTCTAATGGATATTGGGAAGCGGACAAAAGATTTAGAAGAAAAGTTCGTTTCAAAATAAAGTGGGATAGATATCACTACAGTATTAGAAGGGGACAAATTGGTCAAGCAAATTTAAGAGGCCCAAAATGTAAATGTCAATGGAATATCACAATTACAGATAGAAGAGATACCTATCATGCCATAATACACCAAGCTGCCCACGATTACTACTACGGGTCTAGATTTGGATTATCTTCACCTCCTAGAAACTCATTTTTTAAAACACAAATGAAAATTGCGGCTAGACCGCGAGAAGATGATTCAAGTGCATTGCATCCATTGCGTGCTTTTGGTATTTGGCCTTTTGTAAGCATTAATAGATATGATTCGAATGAAGATGAAGTATATGCAGTAACAGCTCACGAATTGGCTCACGCCGCCCATTGGGATATGGACAGAGCTGCATATGATAATTTAAGCTGGGATGGGTACGTTAATCATATTGATGGAGATAAACGCACCATGGAAAGTTGGGCATCGGGTGTAGAAATTATGTTTGCATTACAACGATACAAAATTCAATTTAACAATTTAAGTTATAGTTACGATGAAGAAAATTATCAGAAAAACACAATTGATGACGAAGCTTTTTACACATCCATAGCTTATGACATGATAGACTTAGAAAACCAACGCTCTACATATGACTTTAACCATCCAAACGATAGAGTAATTGGATACACGATATTACAGGTAGAACAAAGCTTAAAAGGCGCAAGACGTTGGAGTGACTGGAAAAACAATATGATAGACAGACATACCAATACTACAGAACACAATCTTACAGAATTATTTTGTAATTGGACGCCTAATGAATGTTTCACATTCCTTTAAAAAAACATCATGAAAAAGCAATATTTATTTATCTTAATCTTAGTTAGTATTTTTCTTTATGGTTGTCCTTCAGATGACAATTATAATGACAGATATTATACCATGGAAAATCAAAGTAATCATTCTTTATTAATAAAATTTTATAATAAGGGTAATTTACTTGATTTTATTACCACGAACTTATCTGAAAATGGAGATCAGTATAAAGGAAGTTTTACTTATGATAATTTATCCGACAAATTCGGACTTCCTAGCAGAGCATATAGATCAACAGACTCAATAGTCATAGATTTTGACAACATAAAGAGGCAAATATATACTATAGATTTTTTGAATAGAACATTCTCAGAACCAATTAACAGAAATGTTTATAGACATGAAAATTATGAAGATTTAGGTAAGGATAGGTTTTTATTTAAAATTACAGAGGAAGATTATAATAATGCTGAGGATATTTAGTGTAAACCAATTTCCTTGGTTAATTAAATTTTAATAGCTAACCTACAAGGTCTCAAGACCCTGTAGGTTTTTTCGTTTCTGATTTCTGTATAACGAAAGTGATATATAATTTATAAATTCTTGTAATAATCCAAACTCTAAAATTGAAATTCGTAACATTTTGCTTTATAGAACATTAAATAGATGGTATATACTCACTACAGATAGGAACCCTAAAAATCGGGTTTAATAATTTGAAAATT